>NZ_JBALOX010000159.1:260-18165 GCF_036965165.1 Bacillus sp. JJ1521
ACAGATTTTCAAAGGAAGTTTACGAGCATAAGATCAAAGACTAAGAACGCCACAACCTGTGGTAACGTCTTTGTGACCCACATTGTGTGGGCCTGAAAAATCTGGACGCAAATACGCCAAGGCGCATTTGATTTTAATGATAGTTTAAAAGGTTTCGAGGAGGTTTGATTGTTGTCAGAGCAGAAATACAGTGAAGAAAAACGATTACAAACAGCTACATATCAAGCAAATATCGTTGTAGATTATTTCAATCTCAGGCTTCGAGTTTTAGAATACAGAGGTAATCTCTTGTCTCTTTTGGATGAGGTTCACGTGATTGCTAAACAGCATTCCTTTGAAAAAATCATATGTATGGCAAAACGAGAAGACCTCATTTGTTTTTTGGGTCAAGGATTTATGATCGAAGCGATGATCCAAAAATATTATAATGGCAGTGATGCTTATTTTGTCACGAAATATTTTACAAATGAACGACGAAATAGTGAAAAATGGATGGAAGAAGAAAAAATTATAACTGACATCCTTAGAAGTCCACAGGAAAGCAAATCAACAGATACCCAATTTTTAATCCGCAAAGCAACACCTGAAGACGCAGAACAATTAGCGGCTTTATATAAGTCGGTGTTTCAAATCTACCCAACTCCGTTAAACAATCCAGACTATATTCAGCAGGTAATGAAGGATTCGTCGATTTTTTATGTTGTCCTTGATAACGGTGTGATTGTAAGTTCGGCATCAGCCGAAATAAACACAACTTTTTACAATGCGGAACTTACCGATTGTGCAACCTTGGACGCATACCGAGAGCACGGATTAATGAAAAAGCTCTTAGTTCAGCTTGAAAAAGAGCTAATGAACAATGGAATCTATTGTGCGTACTCGATTGCAAGGGCACTATCGTATGGCATGAACAAAAGCTTTTACCAACTCGGATACTCTTATACGGGTAGACTTACAAACAATTGTTATATTTTTGATAAGATTGAGGATATGAATGTGTGGGTAAAAGATCTTTCCGAGCGGTAAGATGCCAAATTTTCGGCATTGAGTGCCGGAATTTCATCATTGGATAGGAGGTGGGGGTCCATGCAAATCGGTGAAGAACTAGTCATTGCCATTTTGGATAGTATTGACGAAGCGATTCATGTCGTAAATGAGGAAGGGATCACCATCTTCTATAATCAGGTGGCAGCAGAGCATGATGGGCTAAGCCGGGAGGAGGTCCTCGGAAAGCATCTTCTTGAGGTTTTTCCATCCTTAAATGAAGATTCTAGCACTCTATTAAAGGTCATTCGCACAAAGCAGCCAATTTTTCATCTTCCCCAAACTTATAAAAATAAATGGGGAAAGCTAATCGACACTGTGAACACAACACTTCCGATAAAAATTAACGGAACATTCGTTGGTGCCGTGGAAATCGGCAAGGATTATTCCAAGATAAAAGACTTATCGAATAAATTGATGGACCTTCAATCAAAGGTTCGCGGTGTCTCGAAGAAACCGAATGAAATTTACGGAGCTAAATACACCTTTCATGATATTTTGACGAAAAATGAGCGTTTCAACTTTGTGAAGCAACAAGCGACAAAGGTTGCAAATTCGTCTTCAACAGTATTGGTGTACGGGGAAACTGGGACCGGAAAAGAACTTCTTGTTCAGGCGATTCATAATGAATCACTGCGAAGACAGGCGCCATTTATTGCACAAAACTGTGCGGCTTTACCTGAAAGCTTATTAGAAAGTATTTTATTTGGAACGGTAAAAGGCAGCTATACAGGTGCCGTGGACCGTGCTGGATTATTTGAGATTGCCCATGGAGGAACGCTTTTTTTAGACGAAATCAATTCGATGCCACTCGAGCTTCAATCACGATTACTTCGGGTTCTTGAAGATGGAATGGTGCGCAGGATTGGTAGCGCAAAAGCCCTCCAAGTTGATGTTCGTGTGATTGTTGCGTTAAATAAGTATCCAGCAGAATGTGTGAAGGCGGGTGAATTACGCCCAGATTTGTATTACCGATTGAATGTTTTTTCACTAGAAATTCCGCCATTATGTGAGAGAATTGAAGATATTCCGTACTTAGTGGATCATTTTATTGGTATCTATAACCATAGCTTTCAAAAAAATATTTCAAAAGTGGACGATGAGGTACTTGAACTATTCGCAAGGTACAACTGGCCGGGAAACGTCCGTGAGTTGAAGCATATCATTGAGCACGCCATGATCATGGCAGAAGATTCGACCCTTACAAAGGATTTACTGCCAAATCATCTTCTCGCTTCAACGGATAGAGGCTCAACACTTTCGTTAAGACCACTACGGAAAGCCGTGCAAGAAACGGAAAACAACTTAATCGAAGCCGCTATGAAAAAATCAGGCGGGAATATCAACCAAGCTGCGAAACTACTTGAAATTCCACGTCAAACCTTACAATATAAATTGCAAAAAAAGAATGATTAATCGAAAACTCCTTTCTACTTCATTTTTGGCATGCTACTTGCATGTTAATGACAGTAGGGAGGAGATTTTTTATGCAGATGAACTTATATAAGCCTAAGCGTCATTGGAAGGACATTGAATTATGGAAGGATGTAACAGAGGAACAATGGAATGATTGGATCTGGCAATTAACCAATACAATCCGTACGATTGATGACTTGCGCAAGGTGATTAACCTAACTCCGGAGGAAGAAGAGGGTGTCTTAATCTCGACAAAGACGATTCCTTTAAATATAACGCCATATTACGCTTCGTTAATGAATCCAGATGATCCACGCTGCCCAATTCGGATGCAGTCTGTGCCGATTGGAAAAGAAATCTATAAGACTAAATACGATTTAGAGGATCCGCTTGAAGAAGACGAAGATTCGCCAGTGCCAGGACTCACTCACCGGTATCCGGACCGTGTCCTCTTTTTGGTAACAAACCAATGTTCGATGTATTGCCGCTATTGTACGAGAAGACGGTTTTCCGGACAAATTGGCATGGGGGTGCCAAAAAAACAGCTTGATGCTGCAATTGCTTATATTGCGAGCACTCCTGAAGTGCGTGACGTGCTCATTTCTGGCGGTGACGGTTTACTTATTAATGATAATATCCTCGAGTATATTTTAAAAAATTTACGGGAGATTCCACATGTGGAAATCATTCGGATTGGCACGAGAGCACCGGTCGTGTTTCCACAGCGTATTACTGAAAACCTATGTACTATTTTAAAGAAATATCATCCTGTTTGGTTAAATACTCATTTCAATACATCAATTGAAATTACGGAAGAAGCGAAAAAGGCATGCGAGATGCTGGTGAACTCAGGGGTGCCAGTTGGAAACCAGTCTGTTATTTTAGCTGGTATTAACGATAGTATTGAAATCATGAAAAAGCTGATGCATGACTTGGTTAAGATTAGAGTTCGTCCTTATTATATTTATCAATGTGATTTATCTGAAGGAATCGGTCACTTTAGAGCGCCTGTTTCAAAGGGACTGGAAATCATTGAAGGCCTACGTGGACACACCTCAGGATATGCAGTTCCTACATTCGTCGTCGACGCTCCTGGTGGTGGTGGAAAAATTGCGTTGCAGCCTAATTATCTACTATCTCAAAGTCCGGAAAAAACAGTACTCCGTAACTTTGAAGGAGTCATTACAACCTATCCAGAGCCAGAAAACTATGTACCAGGCCGTGCTGATGAATACTTTACTGAGCATTACGGTTCGCTTGATGATAAAAAATCAACTGCAGGTATCGCTGGTTTATTAGGTGACGGATTCAATCTAGTTCCAGAAGGCATCAACCGAATTTCTCGCAGGAAGAAATACGATGAAGACCCAACCCACAGCACGATAAAAGAAAAACGCGACAAACGTGATGAAATGAAAGAGAAAAAATATCAATCGACTTTGAAAAAAATGCAGGGCGGAAAGGGAGAAGAAGCATCAAATTAGGAGGTTTTATTGTTGAATTGTATGTGGTGTGAATCAGAAAAAGCGCAAGTAACAACAAACAGTGTGTTTTGGGAGCTTCCGGACGGAACACGCGCAATCGAAATTACGGAAACGCCTAGCGTCAAATGTAAAGACTGCGGAATGGAATATCAAGAAGAAGGCATCATCAACGAAATTGAAGACCAACTCATGTTAATCGATACAAAAAAACTTTCAAAAACGATTCAGTACAAGGAACTAATGGAGTTTCCACGATTTTTAAAGCATAATTACTTCCGATTTTAGTTGACATGATACTCTGACATGATAAAATGACAAAAAACCGTTCGATAGAGTAGGAAGTGGTTGTCTTGGGAAAGTCATTTTATCATTATATTGTGAAGTTTCGTGCGGCGAAAGCGAAGGATGAGATTAGTCAATTTGCAAATGACATATATTTGGATCACAGCTTTCCAATTTATTCAAAGGATTACAATGAATTGAGCTCCTATTTGGAGCTAAACGGACAATATTTAAAAAGCATGTCCATTTTCGACAAAGCCTGGGAGCTTTATCAGAACGAAGATTGATTTTAGACCACCGAGATGAGGATTCTCGGTGGTATTTTTTTATTTTTAGGAAATTATAAAATAATCGATTTGTGAATAACAGGTTGATGATTCCAACGAATGGGTACCGGCAGAGTCTCCTAAGCATTAAGTTATTTTTGCTAGAAATGCCTATAATTTATATCACCAATTTGGACAGTTTGTTTAAAGTCTTTACACTTGTATATTACTAGAACCTTTTTCTACAGATATTCTTACTATGGATAGCTTCATCTTTGGTAGACACTTTTTTACATTAGTTTTTAGAGGATCCTTGTTCTTCAAAGTATTTTTCTAAGAGTACTTCCTTCCATGTGGGGCCAGTTTTAACATCCCACCATGACGAATCGAAGTGATGGATAGCGTAATTCTGTCCATCCCCTACATCAAGTGTTAGTTCATTTACCGGATAGATGATAATTCCATCCTTCAAAGCTTGCCTTTTCCCATTTAATTGAATGTCATATTCATTAACAAGTATACTAGTAGTTCGCGGTACGTTTGGTTTGGCTATATATTCACCAGTTTCTGTTATAAAGCTTTCATTTTGATAGAACTCCATCAATTTTTTTATAACAGGGGCGCCTTTTACCGAACCGATAATTCCTGTTTGTATAAAATTGGCTGATTCAAAGGAAAGAAAGGAATTGTTTATTCTAAAACTGTCAATGTTTTTTGTAATTTCGACATCTGTATCCAGGTAGATCCCACCATATTCATATAAGTTTTTCAGTCTAAAATAGTCAGCAACAAATGCCCACTTACCTGCTTCATACGCTTGTTTAACATAGGTGTTAATCTCCATATTACAATTTGTTTCATTCCACTCTATAAACTCGTAATCAGGTAATTTCTCTTTCCACGTCTGAATACATTTTTGTGCTAACTCGGACTTTTCTTTGCTGCCAAACCAACAATAGTGAATAATTGGTGGAATAATTTTAGCATTATATAAATCCTTTATTTCATTTTTTCTAATCGCATTTTTGTAGTATTCGTTATTTTCGATGTTTTTTTTTATTTTTTCTGCAAATTCAATAAATTCTTTTGCATAAGCTGGTTTATAATCAATAAAGATTGATATACTTCGGGCTATAGCGAAAATAACCTCTTCTATATATTCTGTTTTACTCTTCTTTAACATTCTTTCCCAAGCATTAATAATTCCCAGAGTTCTCTTATCTTGGCTACCTATAATAGAATCAGTTCGTTGTCGATAATAATACAACGGAGATTGGACATAGTTAATACCTTCAGCATATGAAATCAAAATGGGAGTAGTCGCAACATCCTCATACCAACCGTCAGGAAAGTTAGCTACTTCAAATAAAGTTTTTTTAAAAAGTTTATTGTACGTAAAAGCAGGATCTGTAGAATACATTACAGCTTGACGTTTACTAAATCTTTCTCCTCGAAAGCCTGCTGCTACATGCTGATTTTCTTCATTTTCCGATATCGAAATTAAATCGCAAATAATTAGATCATGTCCTCTTTTAGTGGCCTCATACATCGTCTCAAACATCTTTGCATCAACCCAATCATTCGAATCAACAAACCCTACAAATTCAGCTCTTGCCTCTTTTAAGCCAACATTTCGTGCATCACCTGAACCACCGTTTTCTTTCATAATTGGTTTTATCTTGTCGGGAAACCTCTGAACATATTCATCTATGATATCTTGAGAAAAATCAGGAGATCCGTCATGTACAACAATAATTTCTATCTCATCTAATGTTTGCATAACCAACGAATTTAAACATTTTCTAAGGTATTTCACAGTGTTATAAACTGGGACAATTACCGATACTTTAATTGGTGGAATAATTTTAGCGTTATATAAATCATTTATTTCATTTTTTCTAACAGCACTTTTGTAGTATTCGTTATTTTCGATGTTTTTTTTGATTTTTTCTGCAAATTCGATAAATTCTTTTGCATAAGCTGGTTTATAATCAATAAAGATTGATATACTTCGGGCTATAGCGAAAATAACCTCATCTATATATCTTGGATTACACTTTTTTAACATTCTCTCCCAAGCATTAATAATTCCCAGAGTTCTCTTATCTTGGCTGCCTGTCATAGAATCAGTTCGTTGTCGATAATAATAGAACGGAGATTGGACGTAGTTAATACCTTCGGCATATGAAATCAAAATGGGAGTAGTCGCAACATCCTCATACCAACCGTCAGGAAAGTTAGCTTTTTCAAATAAAGATTTTTTGAAAAGTTTATTACACGTAATTGCAGGATCTGTAGAATACATTACAGCTTGACGTTTACTAAATCCTTCTCCTCGAAAGCCTGATGCTACATGCTGATTTTTTTCATTTTCCGATATCGAAATTAAATCGCAAATAATTAGATCATGTCCTCTTTTAGTGGCCTCATACATCGTCTCAAACATCTTTGGATCAACCCAATCATCTGAATCAACAAATCCTACAAATTCAGCTCTTGCCTCTTTTAAGCCAACATTTCGCGCATCACCTAAACCACCGTTTTCTTTCATAATTGCCTTTATCTTGTCGGGAAACCTCTGAACATATTCATCTATGATATCTTGAGAAAAATCAGGAGATCCGTCATTTACAATAATAATTTCTATCTCATCTAATGTTTGCATAACCAACGAATCTAAACATTTTCTAAGGTATTTCTCAGTGTTATAAACTGGGACAATTACCGATACTTTTGGTTCCATCATTTCAAAACCCCTCCAATCTAAGATCTAATAAAGGAACTCATCCAATTTATAATATGAAATTAATATATTCATGCAACGGTAATTATCTAGTTTTATTATTTATATAGAATGAAGCGTATAAAAAAATTCTTATAGCGAATCAAAAATGAATAAATAACTCTTTGAAGACCATATACAATTTACTCATTTTCTTGCCCATTCTAAAGTAGAGAACTTCCTTTAAGACAACTTATGAATAAATTGACTTATAAGAAGAAGGGAGGGGAAAAGCAAATGATAAAAAAGGCTATTATCCCTGCAGTAGGGTTTGGAACAAGAGGATTATCAATATCAAAATAATACCTAAAGAGATGCTTCCTATCGGAGATCGTCCAGCTATTGATTACATTGTTGATGAAGCAGTAAACGCAGGTATTGAACAAATCTTAATGATTGTCTCCGGCACTAAAAAATTTTTTGTTAATTATTATGATAGATTACTAGATTTAGAAGCATTTTTAGAACAGAAAAATAAACAACATCTCCTAAATAAAATGAAGCTTCCAAATATAAAAATCCATTATATGTGGCAGTTTTATCTGGAAGCATTAGGGCTTGCTGTCATTAGCCAAGGACTTTGCTAGTGTTGAACCTTTTGCTATTTTACTTCCAGATGAAATCTACCTTTCTAATAAGTTGAGTCCATTGGAAGAGCTAATAGATTCCTATTGTAATTATGGAAAGAACGTCATTGCTTTACAAAAAGTAGATAAACAGCATCTGAAAAACTATGGTATGTTGGCGGTAGAAAAAAAGGAACTAGAGCGTTTATATTAGATTTCTGATATTGTCGTAAAAACCGAATATGAATCCACCCTCTGACCTGCTGTGACAGGGAAGATTTATTTTGAAGCCAATTATTTTTTCATGCTTATAAAAGATTAAACCAGGTGTTGGGTCGGAGGTTCAATTAACTGATGCAATCAAGTTCTTGCTCCAAGATGATGTGGCATATGAGCTTGAAGTAGATAGTGAGCGCTATAACATTGCAAAGAAAGATGATCATTTAAGGCATATATAAAAGGTGTACGGCTTCCAACAGGGAGAGGATTAAGGACATGACAAAACCATTGTAAAATTTTTAATGAAATTTTCGAAAAAAATATTCAGGGAATTAGAGGATGGATGAAGTAATAGCATCATCTTGATTAACATAATTTACATATCCGATTATTGAATAGTCGTCCTACTACCATCAGTAAACCAGAAACCCTTCTATCCCAAATTTACTGGCACTAGCAAGAATTTCAAGTCCGCTCTCGACCTCTAAACCGAACACCATCACATCACAAATTTTAGGCTCGCCAGCCCTTTATTTTTCTTATCTCACAAGCCCGAATCGAATGCCGTTTTGCGAAAGACTTGCATATACTATCTCACACCCTTCAATCGAGACAAAAGCTAAAGGGATGAGGATATGGATGGTAAAAACAAAAAGCCAAAATACAAAATCGGGGATATCGTCGTTGTTACGTTATATGGAACAGTTGGGTCTGTAACAGATATCCGTAATCTTGATGGGAATTTTCTTTATAAAGTAAATAAAGGTGAGGTATTTTACTCGGAATCGGCGTTATCCTTGCTTTCGGAATATAAAGCAAAGCCGATGGAAATTGAAAAAATTGAAATTGAATATAAATATTATTTTGGTGACCTTGTCTTTGTTCAAGGTTATGACAATGATGTATTTAAAATAGTCGGGATACACACGGAAATTTGGAGATACAAAGAGGGTGCATGGGAGGATGTAATTTATGAATTAGCGCGAGTGACAGATGGTGAGTGGCTCGAAGCAGGAGAGGATGAACTCACACTACTTGCCGATTTTGATCAAGCTGAAACATTCCTTCAAAAATATTCGCTGAAGTATTTTGTGAAAAAGAAAAACAAAAATGTGGGGATGTATGAAAATATGGATATCTATCGTAAATCTGAAAAAGATCATATGCGTATCAAAAAGGAGAAGAAAGAAATTATTGATGGCTTACTAGATGTGTACAACGACTACAAGATCCTGTACGACATGTTCCAGGATCAGAAATATAAGGACGTTATGGATTTAGCCTTGAAAAACCTACAAAAATTTGAATCTGGGAAAAGTAACGATTAACCGATGAAAAAAGCTTGCATTACCACATAAATAAAATAAGGGATCCCTAAAAATAATATAGTTGAAAATAAACCTTTTGTTACTTTTCCTAACACTTTGTCAAACCCATCTCCGTCGATAAATTCAAGGGATTTATTTGTCTTTTTGACTTCTTCTTTTACTGGAAATTTTACGATAACGGCATGCTTGCTCATAAGAATCCCTCCATTAGGCTTGTCCAATATTTATATTCCATCCTATGTATGAACCTTTGAATTCATGACCAAAAAATAAAATACATACGAAAAATGACATAGGTGTTGTTTTTAAAACATACATCTTTAGTAAAGGGGGCGATCATGCTGAAGGAAATTGAGGTTGTTATTGATACGGAGGAAATTGCAGAGTTTTTCTATAACGAGCTTGTCCAAAGGGGATTTGCCCCAGGTGAGGAAGAGCTAGAGGAGCTAGCAGATATCACATTTGAATACTTGCTCTATAAATGTGTAATTGACGAGGAAAATGAAGACTGAAAAATCAACGGCGGGGATTCCCGTCGATTTTTTATTTTAACCAGAAAGGGGTGTCTAAAAACCAGACACCCCCATTTTAATTACTTGTTATGTCCCGGACCGTTTTTACGGCCACCAGCTGCAGAGAATTCTTTTCCGTGGGCAATTTGTTCTGCCTCGATTGCTTCGGGTGGAACATGATTATTCTTCTTTGGTGCACCTGTACGTGCGCGATTCTTTTTACCCATAAATATCCCTCCAATTATTTAGGCTGGATAAAGCCTTCTTTTTCTTTTTTTGATGTATGTGGTGGATTACCAACACCCTTTGTGGTGTCAGTAGCATTCGCATATTCAACTGCTTGTCGCAATTTTTTACTCATTTTTTCGTTTGCCACGTAAGAGTCCCTCCTTAGGAAATGTTACAACCATAGCTTACCCCATATTTTTGCGTTCATAACTATTTTTAAGTAGAATGTAATTGTGGTAAGATAGTAAAAGTGCAATATTTACATAGGAGGAACATGAATGAGTACACATATTGGTGCAAAGCAAGGGGATATTGCTGAAACGGTATTGCTTCCCGGCGACCCTTTGCGTGCAAAATATATTGCAGAAAACTTTTTTGAAAATGTTAAATGCTACAATGAAGTAAGAGGTATGCTTGGATTCACCGGTACATACAAAGGAAAGCGCGTATCTGTCCAAGGGACAGGAATGGGTGTTCCGTCCATCTCCATATATATTCATGAATTAATGAATGAATACGGTGTCCAGAACTTAATTCGCGTTGGTACTTGCGGTGCGATTCAAAAAGATGTGAAAGTGCGCGATGTCATTTTAGCGATGACGTCATCAACTAATTCTCAGATGAACCGCATTAATTTTGGAACAGTGGATTTTGCGCCTACAGCATCCTTTGATTTATTGAAAAAAGCGTATGATGCGGGTATTGAAAAAGGCCTTAAGCTAAAGGTAGGAAATGTTTTTACAAGTGACGTATTCTACAACGAAAATGCAGAATTAGAAAAATGGGCTCAATATGGTATATTAGCTGTAGAAATGGAAACAACTGCATTATATACATTAGCAGCGAAATTTGGTCGAAATGCATTATCCGTATTAACGGTTAGTGATCATATTTTAACTGGAGAAGAAACAACAGCGGAAGAACGACAAACCACATTTAATGATATGATCGAGGTTGCTTTAGAAGCAGCACTTGAAAAATAATCGTAAGAGGGAAAAGATTTCGAGTTCGAGATTTTTTCCTCTTTTATTAGGGTGATAATTATGAAAAATCGTTATATTAAATATGGCGTAGCGCTTGCAATCGTTCTGTTTGTTGTCTTTTTCGGATCAAAAATGATTACACCATCGGAAGTCTACATAGACACCGATGAAGCCGTTAAAAGTCAACTGATTGTAAACGGCTTCAAAATAGATGGAATTACGTTTTATGGGAATCAAGTTCTCGCCATGCTTGAAGAAAAAGGTGAAAAAAAGCTTTTTATCGGAGACCGTGAACAATCCGTCATTAAAAATGTGAAGCCGTGGGTAGATTTTCAGCTTCCAAACAATGAGGACAAAACCTATCAAGGGGTCGAGGTAAATCCTGATTCCCACCTGATGTATTTGTATGGGAAAAAGGAAGATGGCAGCAATTTCATGGAAGTCATTAATATTGCTACAAAAGATACGATTGCTGAAATCCCGTTTGAGAATTCAGCGAATATTAGCAATATAAAATTCAAAAATGGGTACATGGAAGGAATGCTGTATGCGAAAACAAATCCAGAAAAGCAAAACGCAGAAATCATTTTTAATACTCCTGAATTTAATTCTCACATGGATTTGCTTGTCGTAGAGCTCCCATCTAAAAAAGCAACACTCGATTGGGTTGATGCCAATCCTGAGCTTGAACAAATTGTTTACACTATCAAGGATCAAGGCAAGTTTTCGGCATATGTCCATGATTTAACAACCAATCAAACGACACAACTGACAAAAATAAGTGGGGATAAGTTTTTGTTTGATGGCGAACAGCTTGTTGGTTTTAAATCGAAGAAGGACAAGCTCGATATTAATGTCTATGAATACAAGCAATCAGAGACTGCCAAAGAGCAACAATCTGATGTGTATGATATCGTCATAAAAAATGGAATCGTCCTTGATCCAGATAAAGAAACGCTAAAAATTGGCTATCATGTTGGCATTAAAGATGATAAAGTGGCTGCGGTCACCAAAGCTACAATTCAAGGAAAAACTGAAATAGATGCATATCAAAAAATAGTTAGCCCTGGTTTCATTGATATGCTCTCATTCAATCCTAGTCCGATGGGATCTAAATTTAAAATTGGTGACGGGGTTACAACGAATCTGTCGATGCATGGATGCACAGTTGATTTTGATGGATTTTTTAATCAATACAATAAATATCCTACAGCTGTAAACTATGGTGGTGCTTTGTATGCCGTTCGGTTGCGTTATGAGGTAGGTCTAGGCAATCATGGCACACCAACACAGGAACAAATTGATCAGATGGCAAAGCGTGCTCGTGAAGAAATAAAAAAGGGTGCACTCTCTGTTGCGTTTAGTCCTGAATATTATCCTGGAACCAGCCCGGAAGAAATCAAGGCAATCATGAAAGTGGCGAAGGAATACGGACTTGTTACTCATTTTCATGGTCGGCATTCAAGTCTAACTGGTGAGCACACGAGCATTGATTCTGTGAAAGAAGTCATAGGATATGCTAGGGAATTAGATGCTCCGGTACATTTTATGCACCTTCATAGTACAGGTGGGACAGGTGCGATGGAAGAAGCTCTTGCCCTGATTGAGGAAGCTCGCTCTGAAGGTTATCAAGTGACTTATGATGTATATCCATATGATTCATGGGCGACTAATATTTCGTTTGAACGCATGTCTGGGGATTGGCAATCTCGTTTTGGTATTACATATTCAGATATTCAAGTCGCTGGAACAACCGAGCGACTTACAGAAGAAACCTTTCCGATTTATCGTAAAAAAGGTGGAATCATCATCGTTTATGCGATGGAAGAAAAGGAACTGATCCAGGCGCTTCAAGTTGATCATAGTATGATTGGCAGTGATACAATAATGGATAATGAGTTCAGCCATCCAAGGGGAGCGGGTGCTTTTTCAAGATTCATCGGTCGATATATCCGTGATCTAGATGTTCTGCCACTTATGGAAGGGATGAAGAAGATTACGATTCTTTCTGCAAGACAGCTGGAAGATATTGCCCCAGCGATGGCAACCCGAGGTAGATTACATGAAGGGGCAACTGCTGATATTACGGTTTTTGATTATCATGATATCATTGACACATCCACACCTGAAAAACCAGCCTCTTTATCAAAAGGAGTCGATTATGTAATCGTATCTGGACAAATTGCGAAGGATGAAACCGGAGTACGAACCCAAGTTACTAATGGACAACCGATTATGGGTGTTTTTGATTAAAAGAGTCTATGTCGGTAGCGCGTTATTTAACTAATTTTTACAGCCTATTCTCCGTCAAGAACGCAAATACTTCTAAAGAGGTGATTTTATCATGAATCATGAGAAGGATTTTGATCGAGACCATGACCGTGAGGATGCGCTCACTGACGATGCATTAAAGGAAATTCTGGAGACCGCCTATAAGGCAGAATCTGAATTGATGCGACGTTATTTAATTACCTCTGAACGAGTACATCATGATGATGAACTAAAAGATAGACTTGCCAATTTCGCGGAGGGTAATGCTAAACGGACAAAGCAGCTTCAAAATGAAATCGAAAGACTGCATTGAAATATGCCACGGAGGGACATACCTTCGTGGCATATTTATTTAAAGAATCAAACTACACTATTTTTAATTGCATTGCTATCACTGGCATCTGGGTCGAAAACAGCCGCAACTGGGACGTTTGTCAGAGAGAAATCACCATTCTGTTCGCCAAACGCTTGATTTCGCTTGTAGGTTACTAATTGATCGACAATTTGAAGGGAACCCATATTGGCAACGGCCCCATTATCGATAGTATTAATTTTAAAACCGAGTACATTGACAACCATTGGTGTGATTAAAACCATAAAAACACTCCTTTTTTTTCCTTTTTATATTGTATAAAAAGAAATGTTAAATAACACTTGATTTATAAGCTAAATTGTCAAGAACATCCATATCTGATACCTCTGAAAAGGACATCAAAGTTTGCTGCAAATCACCGTTCATCTCTCCAACTCCTTGGTTTCGTTTGTATGATACAAACTGATCCAGGTGTTGACTTGGTCCAAGATTAACGACAGCTCCATTGTCAACAGAATTAATCTTTATCCCTGCAATAGTAAGATTCACTGGAGAAAATAGCATCCTGTCACTTCCTTATACTTTTGGCAGATTTGCGCTTTCAAAAGAAGAGTTTGAATCTAGTTGATCACGGTCATCCACAAAGCTTCTTGTACCAAAAAAGTCGCTGTCATCTCCCATATTTTGACCAAAACCTTGATTCTTCTTATCTGAGTTATGCCATTCTGCTAAAAGATTTTGTCCCACATTGATTGCTGAAGCATTTTCAAATGAATTTACTTTAATAATTTTTATATTTATATTGATGTAAGGAACAGATCCAGCCATTTGGAGCCTCCTTTTTCCTTAAATTTAATTTATTTCTTAATTTTTTGTGAATTAGAACTATATGGCTCATTGTCAATAACAGAACTTGTGTTGAAGATTTTTACACTGCCATCTCCAAATTGTTGGCCAAAACCCTGATTTTTTTTCCCACTGACATTTCGATTTTGTTTAATCGTTGAACTAAAGGAAACCGATCCTAGATGATCAACATTATTTAATTTTATATCCGTTATATTTATATTGACCGGTAAAAAAGACATATGGACATGATCCTTTCTCTCAAGATAGTTATAAGTATGGTAGTAAAACAGAAATTATGTTAGTCAATTCTATGAATGGAATTGAAAATGTGGTAATAGGATTAACTAGAGGCTATATCATTTTTATTTTGGATAGAAGGTAAGGGGGATCCATCATGGATATGAATAAATTATTGCAGTGGATGGATTTGGCGAAAAAATATCAAACCACTGATTTTTGGAACGATTTATTTGACGGCTCCTCCTTTGAAGATTTTATGAAGGCACAGGGCAGTGAGGGAACAGCCTCCCCATTTGAACTTGGGCGTGATAAAAATTTTCCGCCAACCGATATTTATATAACAGATAATGATGTATTACTCGTTGCCGAATTGCCTGGATATCAAAAAAGCGATATTCGGTTATCTGTATCTGGGACAAACCTATTATTAAAAGGAAACAGTAATCTCGTGTACCACGGAAAGCAATTGCAGCAGGAAAGATATAACGGTCCATTTGAAAGAACCATTCAACTCCCTGAAGCAACTTTTCCTGACCAGATTAGGGCAACTTTTAAAAATGGTCTGCTCTTTATTACCTATAAAAGACAATTTAGGGATGAAGAACACGTCCCAATTGATTAACCATACGAGTGAGGAAGAAAAAAATGACGATTAAAGGAATATTTAATCAAAAAAATCTAAAGCAATTGAATATCGATGATCTGGATAAATTGAATTTACGCATGAATGCACTAGAAGTCCAAAATAAAAAGTTATTTGACTTAGAAAAGCAGCTTCGGCTCTCCATTTATAACTCCAAGGAAAAATCCCCAGTATCAAGTCACGAAAACAAAAAAAGTAACACAATTCAACATCAAGATGTTATTTCTTTAATAGACAATATAGTTTCAGAAAAATTTGCATTGCATCAACAAAGGGAAGAAGATTTGAAAATAAAAATTCAACATTTAGAAAGACAAGTGGCTGAGTTAATGAAACGTGAAAATGAAAATTTGATAAGAATGAAAACAGTACGGAATGAAACAGAAAATTCAACTGTAGAACAACGATTTAACGAGCTTTTTGATTCCATGCAAATGAGGCTTCTTTCCTTGGAACAACATTTTGAATTGGTGTACGATGAGCAAAAGATACTTGTGAAACAAGTAGAGAAATTTGAGCAAAATAACAGTGAGTGTGCCGCAAAGACCATTGAAGTAGAAGAGTCAATAGAAGTTCCTATCCAACCAATCTATATAGACAAGCTATATGTAGATAAATACGAGCAAAATAATAATTTTTCCCAACTTGGCATTAAAAGTTTAAATGGCACCCTAAATATTGGGGCAACATATGGAAGCGTACCGCAAAAAATAAATGAACAAGTAAAAAAAGACTTTGAGAAAATCAGATCCGCAAAGGAAGAAATGCAAAATCCGAATACTAAGGATCAATATCCAAACCATGAAAAACCCTCCACTGAATCCGAGCATCCCCAGCAACCAGAAACATATACAGAAATTGAGATAGAAGAAGATTGAAGTAACTCGCACATAAAAAAATAGATGAATCTTGATACATGATACCTTTAAAATAGCTTATGCCAAATGAAAAAGGTGGTCCCACGATGCCCGAGTTGCCAGAATTGGAAACATATAAAAACCTCCTTAAGTTGAAAATAGCAGGTTATACGATTAATGATGTTCAGGTAAACCGTGAAAAATCGATCAACAGCTCAGTTGCCGAATTTAATAAGGAGCTTATTGGAAATAAAATTACTCAAATTCATCGGAGGGGTAAATATCTAATTTTTGACCTTGCTAGTGGTAAAAAACTGTTGCTCCATCTAATGTTGGGTGGCTTAATGTACATTGAAACAGATGAAGATACCATTTCAAGAACAAAGCAAGTCATTCTAAGTTTTTCTTCACACCGGCTTACTTTTGTCGGTCTACGATTAGGTTACCTACATCTCCTAACTTCAAAAGAGGTGGAAAAAGAATTTGCTAATTTAGGTCCTGAGCCGCTTGAACCGGAGTTTTCGAGACTTTTCAAAATTTAACAGAAAACAAAAAAGGAAAACTAAAAACAACACTGGTAGATCAACATTTTATTGCTGGAATCGGGAATCGGTATTCTGATGAAATTTGCTTTAATGCTGAACTGTTACCCAATCGAAGCCTAGATTCACTTGACAAATCTCAACTTCAAAAATTATATTCATCGATTCAAACCGTTTTACAGGAAGGCATTCGTTTCGGTGGATACATCGATTTGCCCCTTTTTAAAGGGGATCAACTCACAGGTGGCTTTGAAGAAAAATGTAGGGTGTATAACCGCGAAGGGGAGCCGTGTGTTCGTTGTGGGGCAGTTATTGTGAAGAAGGAAGTGTCATCGCGGAAAACATTTTTTTGTGCAAATTGCCAAATCTGAAAAATATACTTGATTATCACGTTGATTAATGGCTATTCTATAGGAGAATGAAATTTAGAAAGAGGGATAAACATGGCAGAAAAAACTTTTACTATTACAAGTGATGCTGGCTTACATGCTAGACCGGCTACAAAGCTCGTACATAAAGCTAGTCAATTTCAATCGGAAATTACACTTAGTTTTAACGGAAAGTCTGTAAACCTTAAATCAATTATGGGCGTAATGTCTTTAGGTGTACCAAAAGGCTCACAAATTACGGTACAAGCTGAAGGAAATGATGCAGATGCTGCATTAGAAGGAATCGAGTCTGTCTTAAAAGAAGAAAATTTAGGAGAGTAATCCTAAATAAAAAACAACCATCTGAACGGATGGTTGTTTTCTATTATGCGGTTTCTTCATCTTCATCCTTCGATAATACCAATGCGCCATGGCGGATTAGGTATTGAAAATGGGAGAGAGGGAATACCCCTTTTTGCTTTGATTCTAGCTCTATTCGAACGGATGAATTATTTATTTCAATAACTTTTAACGTTTTTGCTTCACATAAGTTCGGAACGAATTTCGATGTTATGCCAAATTCCATATTATTCACGAGTTCAAGGTTTTCTATTGCCAATTTTTGTCACCACCTTCTTCATATTCGTAATATAACCAATACGATGAAAATCATACCAGATATACTATTAATTACAACTTATTTCATTTTCAA
>NZ_JBALOX010000160.1:0-18214 GCF_036965165.1 Bacillus sp. JJ1521
CTTGGGGAAATTTATGTAGATCTCGAGCGTTTTCTCATCATAAATTTCGACAGATTTCCTTTATATTTTAATAAAGAGACTGCCAATGCTATTTTGAATGCTGAAGAATCAAAAAGCGACAAGGGAAATGGATATATAGATAACGTGGTAAATGTGGAAGTTGGTAAAAAGATTCTTTGGAATGGAAATCTATGGACAGTGATAAATATCGGAGAAACAGAAATCTCTCTTTTAGATGAAACTGAAAAAATTATTCCATTACCGTTAAACGCATTCCAAGAATTAATCAAGATGGGTAGTATTAAATCATTTGATAATAAGAATTCAACAAGATATGAAGAGTCAGATTTAATAGATATTATTAGAAGAGCAAGTCCAGAGGCTTTGGCCGAAGCTAATGAGAAGTACAGAAAGTACAAACTTCATATGAGTGGAGAGTCTGTGGATGTATCACCAAGGACTTTAAGACATTGGAAACAAACATTCAAGAAAGCCGAAATAGAATACGGAAGAGGCTTTTATGCGTTTATTCCGAAAAACCATAGAAAGGGAAATAAAACAGACCGCTTAAGTGTCGAAGTAATTAAATTAATGAATGAATATGTAACTGAAGTATATGAGGATAAAAAACAACGGCATAAATCTTCGGTTTACATTTCGTTTAGAAACGAATGTATTAAAAAAGGGTTTGATCCTCCAAGCAACAAAACATTCTTTAAGGCAATTGAGAAGCGTTCTAGCTATGAGCAAGATGAAAAACGACGGGGACCTAAAGCTGCATATGATAAAGAGCCATTTTATTGGGAATTATCCCTTACGACACCTAGACATGGTACTAGACCTTTTGAAATTGCACATATAGACCATACTGAACTTGACATTCAACTTATATGTTCTAAGACTCAGAAAAAATTAGGGAGACCATGGTTAACTTTATTAATAGATGCTTACTCAAGAAGAGTATTAGCATTTTATTTAACCTTTGATCCTCCATCATATAGGACCTGCATGAATACGATTAGGGAATGCGTAAAGAAGTACTCCCGACTACCAAAGACCCTTGTAGTAGATGGAGGAAAGGACTTCCAAAGTACTTATTTTGATACTTTGTTAGCAAGCAATGATTGTCATAAAAAAACACGGCCGGGTGCTAAGCCGAAGTTTGGAGCTGTTTGTGAGAGAATGTTTGGCACGACTAATACCATGTTTATTAACAATTTAGCTGGTAACACACAATTATCTAAATTAGTTCGTCAAATGACGAAAGATTTTGACCCACGTAATTTAGCTATCTGGACTTTAGAAGTATTATATGAATATTTATATCAATGGTTTTATGAGGTCTATGATCAACAGACTCACAGCACTCTAAATCAAAGTCCACGCGATGCCTACCAACAAAATATAAGAAAAACTGGTGAAAGAAAACAAACCTACATTAGATATGATAATAACTTTGAGATGCTAACCCTGCCAACAACAACAAAAGGAACAGCAAAAGTTCAGCCAGGGCAAGGAGTTAAGATAAATAACTGCTATTACAATTCATATGAGTTGAGTAACCCTGCTGTTGAAGGTAAACAAATCCCTGTGAGATATGATCCATTTGATTATAGTAAAGCATATGCCTACGTTGGGAATTATTGGGCAACATTATATTCACAGTATGAGTTGGAGTTTGAAGGTAGATCTGAGAAAGAAATTAAACTTGCTACTGCCGAAATAAAAAAGAGAAAGAAAGAAACCAATAAAGAAAAATATAATGGAGTTTCAGCTTCTGAATTAGCAAAATTCTTGGCAAGTGCTGAAGCCCATGAACTTTTAGAGGCTCAAAGGCTAAAAGATGAAGCACGTCGAAAGTCATTGAGGGTAATTGATGGGGGCAAAAGTAGTAAAGACAAGCAAAGTAATGATTCAGGAAATGTAACCAAGAAAAATAAGGATAAATATATTGAAAAGATAGTTACTCATCAGAATAAAGTAGCAGTAATGAATGACATCGAAGATTTTTCTGAATTTAAAAAGTATGGGGAGTTTTTCTAATGGATATTGGTTTTCCAAAAGAAATATTATTCCAACCTATTGAGGAAAGAATCGAACATTTTGAAAATAGGACTATGGCCCATCCAAAGTTATTTGAGTCTTATGAGGATTTAATGGAAAAAGTTGATACTATAAGTGGCAAAGGTAAAGTCTTATTGGTGTATGGTCCAAGTGGTGTTGGTAAATCTACGTTATTTAAAAAAGTAAAAAACGATTATTTAAGAAGATACCACGATGAAATGAAAAATGATAAAGGCTTGATTCCAGTTTTAGCCGTAGAAGCATTTGCTAATGAAGATGGTAAGTTCGATTGGATTAACTTTTATTCGGATGCATTAGAAGAACTTAAAGATATTTTAATTGATGAAAAAAGATTAACTTTAAATGAACTTGGGGTAGATGTTCCAAATAATCCAAACGAAAAGAAAAAGAGAAAACTTCGTAAAGCGTTAGAAAATGCAATTAAACGTCGAAAAGTAAAAGTTATCTTAATTGATGAAGCTCAACATATGACAAAAGTAGGAAGTTCAAAAGGATTGAGAAATCATATGGATGCTATAAAATCATTAGCATCAATATTTGGGGTTCCAATAATACTTTTTGGAACTTATGAATTATTTAGCTTTAGAAATATAAACGGACAATTAGGAAGAAGAACTACAGAAGTTCATTTTTCAAGATATAACTCTCAAAAACAGGATGAAATTAAGGCTTTCAAATATGTCCTTTGGTATTTTCAAAAAGCTTATCCCTTACATGAAGAACCCGATCTATTAAGTGAATGGAAGTATTTCTATAAACACACGATTGGATGTGTAGGTACTCTTAAGGATTGGTTGGATGCGACCTATAAATCTAAAATGAGGCAAAATGAAGAAGTAAAAACACTTGTCTTGAGCGATTTTAAGAAATTTGAACCAACAATTGATCAAGCTTATACGATGGCATTAGAAATTACTAGTGGAGAAAATGCTCTAACGGAAAAAAGGGAGGAAAAGGAAAATACACTTGATAGTTGGTTAAAGTTAGATGAGGTAGAGGAAAAAGAAGAAAACAAAAGGACTGGTAATAGTCGTCCTGGAGAGAGAAAGCCTAAGCGAGATAAAACAGGGACTGATTTATGATATCCTACCCAGATAGCAAATAAATTAGAGACTAATAATAAATAGAGAGTGATATTTATGGAAGGCATTACAATTGATTATTTCAATATAGAAACATTAAACATACCACCGAGGAGTACCTTATATAATCTCGAACCAATTGGTTTGGGTACTCCCTATGTGGAGAGTTTAACCAGTTACATCTCTAGATTAGCAGAATGTCATAACCTGAACATAACAACTCTAGTAAGTAAAACCTTCATCCCATTTGTCAAAACATTTCACTTGCAGAGATCTTTTATGGATAGAAGTTTAGGTGCTAATATAAAAGATATAAATGGTAATAGTCCAGTAAGTTTTGACTATGTTTATGCTTTAGAAGAGCTAACAACGAGAAAAGATTTAATATATTTAACGATGATTCTATGGTCTGGTTTATTTTCAACTACGAGGGTGATTGATGACTATAGAAAATGGTGCCCAATTTGTTTAGAAGAGTTCAAAAATAAAGATACAGATATTTATGAACCACTTATTTGGTGTGTTAAAGATATTGAGGTTTGTGATAAACATCATGTTAAGTTAGAAAATAAATGTCCCAAATGTGGGAAGAGTTTGCAGTTTTTACACACTAATATGATTGTTGGCCATTGTCAATATTGCTTTAATTGGCTAGGTTGCATCAGTAACAATTATAGTGATCCAACAAAATATCAACAGTTTTTACTAGATTCTTTCAAATCATTAATTGCAAACACTTCAAAATTAAAGAGCTTTCCAACAAAAATAAAAATAGGTCTTGTTCTAAAAAGAATTATGGAAGAAAACAAGATTAGTAGTGTGCCGCAATTAGCTAAGATCTTAGATCTTAATAAAAACACTTTACAAGGGTGGATAAATAATAAGAGAAGTCCCTCTGTTGAATCAATGTTTAAAATTTGCAGTAAAATGAATCTATCATTCTATGATTTATTTTGTGAAGATTCAACTGTAAAATTAAATTGCAATATTGCAAAGAAGAAAAGAACCAGATTAACAATAAAGCAGATAGAAGATGAATTAATTAATGCAATAATAAACAAATATAAAATGGGGTTATTTAAACTTTCTGAAGAAAAAGGGTTTGGAGCTCGAACGGCAAAGAAATATTTTCCCAGTTTATGTGAAGAAATTAATGCGAAGTATGTAAAACAAAAGTTAGAAATGAAGATTCAACGAACTAAAACAATAAAGCATGCATTATTGACAGCATTAGAAACGGAACCTCCAATCAGCTTCACGAAGTTCTCGGAGGATTTCAGTATATTAATGAATGATGCAAAGAAGCATTATCCGGAACTCTCAAATAAACTTGTGTATAGATATTCATGTTATAGGGAAGAGTTGACAAGGAATAGAATTGAAAATACTAAAAGCGAAATTAAAGCTGTGGTTCTAGAATTGCATGAAAAGGGGATTTACCCTGGGGATAAAAATATTAGAAAAAAGTTAACGAATCCACTTTGTATACTTAAACCTGAATTTAGAGAAGTCTGGAAAAAAGAGTTGAAAATGTTGGGGTATAAATAATAATGAAATATAAACTTCTGACAAAAATGCTTTGAACTAAAATTTTGCCGGAAGTTTATTTTTGAATTAAAAGGTTGCCATAAGTATTTAAAAATAATAGTGCGGATGAATTTTGAAGGACTAAACAGCATCTCTAACAACAACTAGTATAATAAAATAAGATACAAAATGCATTTATATCAATGATTGGCAACGATTTGCTTCAAAGGTTGGCAAGATTATGGTTCAAGTCACAGAAATTGTGACGTAAAGCATAAGTTTTCCATTTGGAAAGCTTATGCTTTATTTTATTTTCGGAAACTTTATGCTTTAATATCACGGAAAGGAATGATGTTATATCTTTTGGTGGAAATAATTACCCTCCTTAATATAGGTTGGGACCTATTTTATTATTTATGTAATTTTAAAAAACAATAAAATAAATTGGTAAAAGTTATTGATCTCGGGAGTTGCAGTTCTAAGGTATACGTATCGCTATAAGTGAGGTATACCTTATCATAAAGGGAACAGTAAAATGAAGAAGAAGAAAACAAGTTGTTAGGATAATATCTCCTGCATTCTCACTTACTGCAATCAAATTACCATGGTCATAAACAATTTCTTCAGCCATTCCATCGTAATATTAAAATGCATCTTCATGGCATCGAATGGTATCAGCAGTAGTACATGGATGATTTTGCCAAACTATGTATTTTTGTCGAGAATGTGCTAAAACAAAAGTAATGAAGTATAGTTTAACATCCTTCTTCTGTTTAGTTTTTTGAACTGTTAACCCCATTCTATCTGTATTTGTTTTCCGGGAGGTAGTTCATCTACGGCCCCATACTCTCTTGGTTCATCCGTCTTTTTTCTCCTTTTGCCACCATTTAACTTGCTCTTGAAAGATCTTCTATTTAAAAAGATTCAATAGGAAAGTCGATTCTTATATGGGAATCGATTTTCTGAAAAATAAAATTTTAGGTCTACCACAGTCATTGCCGCTGTGGTATTTTCATTTTATAGAGGCAAATACGGGCTTGCCCCGGTTTATCTATTGCAAAATTTAAAACATTTTGATGTGTTAAAATGGTAATATTACATTAAATAATCCAGTTCAGGTAACATCTATGACTCGTATATGTGCGATATAATTTGTTTTCCATAGTTACAATACAGTTGAGTTACCTTCCAAGGAGAGTGTTAAAATGTCCCAAAATTCGAAAGACAACTTATTAGATAAATCGTTAAAGATAATACAATCATTTGTAGATGAAAAAGAGAGTTGGGGGGTTCGAGAGTTAGCTGCTTATTTAAACTATACCGTTCCAACCACACATCGTATCTTACTACAATTAAAGGATAACGGTATTCTCGAATTTAATACAGAAAATAACAGGTATTTAATAGGTACAGAATTAATCAGAATTGGATCAAAAATAGCGAATAATACTAGTTTGCAAAGTATTGTGAAACCTTTTTTGAAAGAACTATCAGAAAAATATGAAGAAACCATTTGTTTGTTATTGCTTAAGAAAGATCAGAAAAAAATATTTTGGGCAGATAAAGTGAATGGCCCAAAGCCTTTACAATATAATGTCCCAATTGGAGAGTTACAACCTATTCCATATGGCAGTAGTGGAAAAACAATATTAGCTTTTTTGGAAGAGGACTTAATCAATGAGATTATACAAGAAGAAGGATTTACTAAAGAAGAAACACAGAAAATCATGGAAGAATTAAATTGGATAAGAAAACAAAGAGTTGTTTCTACAATAAGTGAAAGACTAGAAGGATCGACAGGAATTGGTTCACCTATTTTCAATTCTGCTAATGAGCCCATCGGTAGCATTATACTTACTGCACCAACTCCAAGAGTGACAGAATTCGTCATAGAAAAAGCATCGATTGATATTCGAAATGCAGCAACAGAAATATCGACTATTCTTGGTGCTACTTTATAAAGTTTAAGTCTGTTTCAATTTTTGAAACAGACTTATTTTTTTGAAAATTAACATTGACATAAAAATCTGTCTATTATAAAATGAATTCATAGTATGATACATTGTATCGCTATGTGATACAATCATACACCATATTTAGCAGATCATAGGTAATATCAATTAGGGGTGATAGGTGTGAAGAAGGTAGGATTTATAGGAGTAGGTGCCATGGGTCACTGGATGGTTAGTAGATTGTTAGATCATGGAACTGATTTAACGATTTATGACGCTAATGCCCAAGCTCTTCAATCATTTCAAAAAAGAAATGTGAAGATTGCAAGTTCGATTCAAGAGGTTGGAGAGACAAGTGATATTGTCATTTTAATGCTTCCCAACTCCACTATTGTAAATGAAGTAATTACAGGTAAAAAAGGTTTGCAAGATTCATTGGAGAGAAATTCCATTATTATCGATATGAGTAGTTCTTACCCATTTGAAACAAAGAAATTGAAAACGCTTTTAAAGGAACGTGAGGTTCGCTTGATTGATGCTCCAGTCTCAGGAGGAGTAGGAGGAGCTAAAAGTGGAAAGTTAACAATAATGGTAGGGGCCAATAATCGGGATTTTTTGGAAATAGAACCTATATTGAAATGTATTGGAAGTCAAGTTAAATTAATCGGGGATACTGGGGCCGGCCATGCATTAAAAGCAATAAACAATTATTTGTCTGCTTGTTCTATGTATGCCACTACTGAAGCGATGATTTTAGCTAAAAAGCTAGGAATAGAGCCTGCAGTTGCGTTAGAAACAATTAATGAAAGTACTGGTCAAAGCTATTCGACCAAAATGAAGTTTCCAAACTTTGTATTACCAAGAAAATTCGAATCTAACTTTTCGATGCATCTTTTATTAAAGGACATCAAAATGGCTAAAGCAATGGCAAGCGATTCTCATATGCCTATGCTATTAGGTTCTACTTTGGTAGAGGTATATGAAGCCGCCTATCTAACAGGAGGAGCAGACCAGGATCATACTGAGATTATAAAATTCTTAGAGATGCTCTCTAATGAAACCTTGCAAAATAAGGAGGTTATTTTGTGAAAAAACAATTGTTTATTAATGGGGAGTGGCTAGACACTAAAGAATATACTCCTTTGTTTTCTCCCTTTTCAGAGGAACTGATTGCTCAGATTCCGATTGCATCACAAGAAGCCGTAGACGCGGCCATTGAAGCAGCAAACCGCGCAAAAGTGGAGTGGGCAAATACACCTGCACACGAGCGGGCTACGATTCTAGAAAAGTTATCAAAACTACTTGAAGAGAAATTCGAAGAATCAGCGAAAATTATTTCACTTGAAGCATCAAAGCCAATTGAACAAGCAAAGACGGAGGTAGCTCGAACTATCCAGACTTTTAAGTTTGCGGCTGAGGAAGCAAAAAGAATCTATGGGGAAACCATCCCTTTGGATGCAGCTCCTGGGGGGGAAAGAAGAGTTGCCTATACTGTACGTGAGCCGATAGGGATTATTGGCGCCATTACGCCATTTAACTTTCCTCTAAATCTAGTAGTACATAAAGTGGGTCCAGCAATTGCGGCAGGAAATACGATTGTTCTTAAGCCAGCCACGCAAACCCCTCTTTCTTCTCTATTCCTTGCTGAACTGACTCAGGAAGCAGGATTACCACCTGGTGTGCTAAATGTGGTTACTGGAAGAGGAAGTGTGATTGGAGATAAGCTTGTCACGGATGAACGAATAAGCATGATCACCTTTACGGGAAGTCCTAGCGTGGGCATCGGCATCCGTAATAAGGCTGGATTAAAAAAAGTCACTTTAGAGCTTGGGTCAAATGCTGCGGTTATCATCGATCAAGGGACGGATATTGATAAAATTGTTTCTCGCTGTATCACTGGAGCGTATTCAAATCAAGGGCAAGTCTGTATTTCCCTACAAAGAATTTATGTGCATGAAGGCCTTTACGAAGAATTTGTTACTAAGTTTGTTGAAGCTAGCAACAATTTGAAAATTGGTGATCCTTTAGATCGAGAGACCGACATCTCTGCTTTAATTTCGAAAAATGATGTCGAAAGAGCATTGAGTTGGATTGAAGAATCCAAAAGTGAAGGCGCTATCGTAGCGGCTGGTGGCGAATCTGAAGGAAATATTCTTCGCCCAACTGTTATTTTAGAGGCAAATCCGCAAATGAAGGTTTCTTGCCAGGAAGTCTTTGCACCAATTGTGTTAATTAATAAGGTTTCATCAGTGGCTGACGCGATTGATTTTGTCAATGATTCACGATTTGGCCTACAGGCAGGCATCTATACTAAGGATGTTGATGTAGCGCTTGAATCTGTTGATAAATTGCATGTTGGTGGCGTACTAATCAACGATATCCCATCATTCCGTGTAGATCATATGCCGTATGGGGGAGTAAAGGAAAGTGGTACTGGCCGTGAAGGACTGAAATACGCCATTGAAGAAATGACTGAAATGAAGCTTGTGATTTGGAATAGGAACTAAAATTGCTTAGATAAAAAATATAAATTGCAAAAAAATATAAAAGATAAGGAGAAATAATCATGAATAAAGAGTTGTTTAATAAAGGATTAGAAATCAGAAGAAGTGTATTAGGGGCTGAATATGTGGATTCATCCATTCAAAATGCGGATGATTTCAATATGCCTATGCAGGAATTAGTGACTCAATACTGTTGGGGAGAAGTGTGGGGAAGAGAGGGCCTTGATAGAAAAACAAGAAGTATTATTAATCTTGCGATGATTACAGCTTTAAACCGTCCGCATGAGCTAAAGCTTCATGTAAGAGGTGCTATCAACAATGGCTTGACAAAGGATGACATCAAAGAAGTATTTTTACAAACAGCGATTTACTGTGGCGTTCCTGCAGCGATTGATAGTTTCAGAACGGCTAAAGAGGTATTTGTTGAAATGGAGAAAGAATAGAAAGCTCGTAAAGCTTTCTATTCAAAAAAATTAATTTTATCTACTGAAAACAAAATAAGAGTATTCAACCTTTAATATTATGAAAATTTCTATCAAGACATTACTTATTACTTAACAGCTAAAATCTAAGGAAGAGAGAGAAATTAAGAGTGATTCGATTCAATTATTAAAAGAAAAGGGGTAAAGTGATGAGGAAATTAAAAAAATGGTTGACATTAAATGTGGAAGAGGAAAATAATTCTGCAGACTCTATTTTATCACCTGTAATGCCGAATCAGAGAAGAGCGACCGCTTCTTTAGTGGCGGTTTCAGTTGGCTGGGCATTTGCTCTAACAGGAATGATAGCGGGAGCGGGTATTGCACCCACAACTAATCTAAGTGAAGTTTTGTGGTCTATTATTATAGGAAATTTTGCATTGTTTGCGATAAGCTTTTCAATCTCATACGTTGCTTATAAAACTGGTTGTAGTACTCCGTTAATATTTAAATTGGTTTATGGAAAAACTGGTATGATTGTTCCATGCATACTTGTAATTGCTGTTGGGCTAGGATGGCAAGCCTCCCTTACAGGAATGGTCCCAGATACTTGGGTTGGCTCTGAGATAACACCTCTCTATATAGTTATTGGTATAATAGCTGGTATTTTAGTCCTTGCTACCCTGTTAGGGGGGATCAAGTGGTTGGAAATCATAAGCTGGCCTGCGGTTTTCTTCATTGTTGTTGTTGGTGTTATTGCCATCGTACAAGGGTATACAAAATTAGGTGGTATGACTGGAGTAGAAACTGCTGCAAGTGATCTAGCACTTATACAACCAGTAAGTTTTGCTGATAGAATTGATATTATTATCGGGGCATGGATAGTAGGAGCAATGTTTGCTGGTGATTTTACTAGGTTCTCAAAAAATACTTTGTCTGTTTTTCTGTTTGTTGCTATCGCCTTTATAATAACACAACCATTTCTTCAAATAGTCGGAATCTTAGGGTTATTGGCTTTTGATAACTATAACCCTGTTGGGTTTGTAGGGGCAGTTGGTTCTTTAATGTGGCTATTTGTTGGGTTAGGTATGACTATTGCTATATGGACCACTGCAAATAATAACCTTTATTTTACACAAGTTGCATTATCAAATGTATTTAAACTTCCAAGAAAAGTATCGGTCGTTATTATAGGGGTAGTTGGAGGAGTAGCAGGAGCAGTAGGTGTGTTTAACTACGTTGGGTCATTTATTGGTTTGTTAGCTGCATTTGTTCCACCTGTTTTAGGCCCAGTTATTTTAGACTTTTATATCCTATCCAAAGGGAAATATGATGTTAAATTATTAGATAAGATTCCAGATTATAATATACCAGCTATTACTGCATATATTATGGGAATTATTGTACCATTTATATATAGTCCAAGTATTTTACCTGCAGCAATTTGGGGCATCATACTTTCAGTCTTTACTTACTCTCTGTTGATTATTTTATTTAAATTTGCTGGCAAGAAGGTTGGCTATATGACGGTATCACATCTTGCAACTGAAACCGATTTCGTGTTTAGTCAAAATTTAGATAACAAATTAACTGAATCAAAATGAGGTAAGATTCAAGCTCTTTTAAGGATTTGCTTTCTAATTATGCTTTATAGCAATAAATTTTTAAGGGGGAATTGCATTGAAACTAGATGGAAAGATAGCGATAATAACCGGTGCTGGATCCGGAATTGGAATGGCAACTGCAGAAAAGTTTATTCATGAAGGGGCAAAAGTGGTCCTTGCTGATATCAATGAAGATTCTATTAAACAACTTGAATCAAATTGGAATGCACAATTTAACAAGCAAGTAGCAATTGCAATTCAAACTGATGTATCTGAGCCTGAGCAGGTCCAAAATATGGTGAGCCAAACACTCTCCCTATTTAACCGTATAGATATTTTGTTTAGTAACGCCGGGATAGAATTCCCTGGTTTGGTTACAGATATAGATCCTGCTGATTGGGAACGAGTAATGCGGATAAATTTAACAAGTGTCTATTTGTGTGCAAAGTATGTGGTACCACAAATGGAAAAACAGGGAGGAGGAAGTATAATTAATACCGCTTCACAACTTTCTATTGTGGGTAACCCAAACTTTTCTGTATATTCCGCATCTAAAGGAGGGGTAGCAACCTTGACTAAGACTTTGGCGATTGATTATGCCAAAAAGAATATTCGCGTCAATGCAATTTGCCCAGGTCCAATTGATACTCCACATATAGAAAGGCAAGCCGCGAAAAAGGGTGGAGAAAACCTATATGAAAATCTATGTAAACTGGTGCCTATGGGAAGACTGGGACGTGCTGAAGAGATTGCCTCTTGTGTTGCTTTCCTTGCTTCAGATGAAGCATCTTATGTAACAGGATCATTGATGATGGCTGATGGTGGCTACACTTCTTGGTAAATTGGCAAAAATTCTTTTGATTTTTAAATAAAAAATTAGGAGCAAAAGGTTTGAAATTAGATGGAAAGATAGCAATAATAACCGGTGCTGGATCCGGAATTGGTACGGCAACTGCGCAAAGGTTTATTACATGGTAAATTAGAAAACAAAACAGTTTTGTAGCTTGTCTATTCTTCAAAAATTGAGCTATACATGCAGTTTAATATGAAAAAATTAGTTTCTGATTGGAAATTAATGCTATTGATATATGTGAAGTCGTTTAAAAGCGACGCTAATGTTAATGCGAGAGATACAGTGATATGTCTACCGTATAAAATTTTAAAAACTGCTATCTTAAACAGCAAATTTATAAGATTAAGGAGAGGAAATTAATGGGGATTGAACAAAATATTAAAGGTTATCAGAAGTCATGGAATCAGAAACCACATCATTATCAAGGACAACGTGTACTCGGAAGAGAAAATTTTGCAAACCAGCAAGGGATTGACTGGAATTATCTACGTGAAGCACGTCTAGAAAGAGTAAAACAGACAATGAAAAAACATGATTTATCTGCACTTCTACTTACAGCAGGAGAAAGTATTCAATATGCAACAGGAACATCAGATAATGTTTGGAAAGCCTCAAATGGAACCAGATATGCATTGATTTTTCAAGATAAGGATCCTGTTCTCTTTGAAACTATCGGCCCAGATACAGAAATTATAAAAATGTATTGTCCATGGATTAAACCTGAACGTATCAAACCTGCAATTACATTTAAATATACAGGTGCAGCCTATGATTCTCAGGTAAATAGATATATTGAACAAATTAAAGAAACTTTAAAAGAGAACGGTATAGATTCCTCTTACCAAATTGGTGTAGATACTATGGATTTTGGAACATACCAGTCTTTTAAAGATGCGGGAGTTAATGTTGTCGGTGGAGGAAATGCATTAACTGAAATACGTTTAATAAAACTACCGGAAGAAATTGAGGCTATTAAAATTTCAAGTGCAATTACGCAGGCAGCATTCTATAATATGAAACATAAATGGATTAAACCTGGTGTTACGGAAAGGGAAGTTGTTGGAAAGGTACTAGATTACTATATTTCAAATGGCATGAATTCATGGGGAGTCATTGTAGCATCGGGTTCGAATACAAATCCTCTTCATCGTTATTGGAGTGATAAAATTATTCAACAGGGTGATATGGTAATAGTGGATGTTGGAGTGGCAAGCTATCAGGGGTATGGAATTGATGTTACTCGTTGCTGGCCAGTAGAAGCGGAATTCACACCAGAGCAGAAAGAAGTCTACAAACAGTGTTATGAATCAACATACAGTGCTATCAATGCAGTAAAACCAGGAGCGTCTACGGCAGATGTAGCAATGCACTTCCCTCAATGTGCTGCCGATGATTATAAGTCAACGGATTTAATCCAAGTGGGGCACAGTGTAGGAATGGGATTCTACGAAGGTTTCTGGATTTCAAGAGGATTTTCAACGGACCATCCAATGGAAATCAAAAAGAATATGGTATTAGCACTAGAAACATATGTAGCAAGTCCAAATGGAGCTGCAGCTCGTCTGGAAGATACAGTGGTTGTCACTGAAGATGGATATGAACTTCTTAGTCATGTTCCGTTCGAAAAAGAAGCATTAGTGTAAAAGGACTGATATAATTGAAAAAGTTAAAAGTTATTACACTTGGTGGAACAATTGCTATGAAAGAAGACGAACATGGGAAGGCCTCACCAGCATTAAGTGGTGAAAATCTTGTTGCTTGTGTTCCAGGTCTAAAAGATGTTGCGGAAATTAGCATTGAACCTTTTTGTAATATACCTAGTAGCCATTTAACAATAGATTTGATATTCGGTGTTGCGAATCGAATTAAAGAAATAATTAATACTCAAGAAGCTGATGGTGTAGTGGTCATTCAAGGGACAGATACCTTAGAAGAAACTGCATATTTACTAGATCTTGTACTTGGAGTAAATAATCCTGTTGTATTGGTTGGAGCAATGAGAAATGCTTCCGAGGCAAGTTATGATGGTACGTTAAATATTTTAAATGCATGCCGTGTAGCAGCTGATGAACATGCATACAACAAAGGTGTTATGCTTTTAGGTAATGACCTTATCTTACCTGCAAGAGAAGTTACAAAGACACATACTTCGGATGTTGCAACTTTCCAGGCACCAAATGGTGGACCACTTGGAGTGGTTGATAAACATAAAGTTATTTTTTATCGAGCGCCACTTATTCGAGAACATTATGCTGTTACAAAATCAAATGCAGATGTTGTATTAGTGAAAATGGCTGTAGATACACGTCCACATCTTATTGAACACTGTGTTAAACAAAAAGTCGATGGGATTGTAATTGAAGGATTTGGTCGTGGGCATGTTCCACCAGCTGTTATACCAGGTATTGAAAAGGCTATCAAACTTGGTATACCAGTAGTTCTTACATCAAGATGCGGACAGGGTTTGGTACTCGATGCATATGGACATGAAGCAAGTGCTAGTCATTTGAAAGGACTTGGAATCATTTTCGGTGGTGATTTGATTGGTCAAAAGGCTCGTATTAAATTAATTACACTACTTGGAATAACCAAAGATTATGAAATGATACGAGAAGCATTTGAATCCGATTTATATTCAATCCCACAGCAAATTGTATAAGTAATTTCATGATTGATTCACAAGAGGGAATCCGAAAAGGTTCGGTGCCAATTTAATTGGTACCGGATACTTTTATATATAATTTATCATTACAAAAAAACTAATAATGTAAGAATCTTCTATTATGATATAACAATTTAACTAATAGCATTCTTTGTAAAATATTATATTCATTTTCTTAGGAGGATTATTATGTGTGAATTTCATCAAACTAGACAATATAAGCCTAAAAACAGTCCTTGGGGACCGGATGATCAAATTGGAAGACTAAATATGATAACCGGTGAATCAATTGAAAAAGTTATGAATTCAATTGATCCTACAAAAGTATACAATCTATCAGTTGACTATTTTATGGGGATGCCATCGTGGTTAGCTGCAGGTGATCCACCATATCAAATTTGGATGACGCACACGCCAAGTGGAACTCTTGTTGACAATCCAATGGGGTTAGATAATAAAGTAAATGAATTAGTCAGTTACTCTGGGGACGCGATTTCAATGTATACCCATTGTGGAACTCATATGGATACATTCAATCATTTCGGCTACAAAGGTGAAATTTGGAATGGTTTTAAAGAGAAAGAACATCTTGGTAGTAGACATTGGGCAGTATGTGGCCCTGAAAATTTCCCTCCGATTATATCACGGGGAGTCATGATTGACGTTGCTGCATCAAAAGGGGTAGATATGCTACCAGAATCATATGGTATTGGCAAAGCGGATATTCAAGAAGCACTTGACCAACAAGGTACAGATATTAAACCAGGTGATATCGTAATGATTAGAACCGGTAGAATGACAGTGTGGCCAGACCGGGATAAATACTTGAATAGTACACCAGGTATTAATATTGAGGCTGCAGAATTTATTGTAAGTAAAGGCGCAATTATTATCGGGGCTGATAACATTTCTGTAGAACAACTTCCTTCGCCAGAACCTGATAATTGGCACCCTGTACATTCATTCTGCTTTACTGAAGTTGGAGTTCCATTAATTGAAGTAATGTGGTTGGAAGAACTATCAAAAGCTAAACTATATGAAGTAGGAATAATTGGAACGAATATGCCTTTAGTTGGTGCAACTGGGTCCCCTATTCAACCATTAGCTTTTCCGTTAAAAAAAGATAGTCTTATATGAACAGATAAGCCCTTTCATTAAACCGTTTTTGTAGGGAAATTGAATATTAGCAATGAATAATAGAAGGAGTTTTGACAATGACAGACAAAAAATCACTATTTGATAGGGTCACTTTAGGGAATACATCATTGGAGAATCGTGTAGGGGTAGCACCAATGACCCGCATTAGTGCAACATCTGAAGGATTGGCAACTGATCAGATGGTATCATATTATACATCATTTGCTCGTGGGGGATTTGGATTTATTATTACTGAAGGTATTTATATTGATGAAAAATATAGTCCAGGTTATATTTTTCAGCCGGGTATTGTAAATGATAAACAAACTGAAGCGTGGAAGAAAGTAGTAGACTCTGTTCATCAAGAAGGTGCGAAAATATTCGCACAAATTATGCACGCTGGAGCACTTGTTCATGGGAATCCGTTTGGGAAAGAATCAATCGCCCCTTCTGCCGTTCAGCCAATTGGGGAAAAAAGTGAAGCATATGAAGGAACAGGTCCATATCCAATGCCTAGAGAGGCGACAAATGATGAAATTACTGAAGTAATCACAGGCTTCGTTCAAGCTGCTAAACGTGCCAAATTAGCTGGATTTAATGGAATTGAAATTCATGGAGCTAATGGATACTTACTTGATCATTTCCTTACTGAATATACAAACCAACGCACGGATGAATACGGTGGTTCGACGGAAAACAGGGTTCGTTTATCGGTAGAAGTGTCCAAGGCTATTAGGGAAGCAGTAGGGGATGATTTTACAATTGGTATTCGAATTTCGCAAGGAAAGGTAAATGATTACTCACACAAATGGGCAGGAAAAGAAAAAGATGCTGAAATCATCTTTGGTCAATTAGGACGAGCGGGTCTTGACTTCATCCATGTTACGGAATATGAAGCATGGAAGCCTGCGTTTGATTCAAACGGACTATCGCTAGCGGCTCTCGCTAAAAAATATGGAAAAATTCCTGTGATAGCAAATGGACATTTAGAGAATCCTTCTATAGCAAAAGAGATGGTTGAGAATGGAGAAGCAGATGTAATTACCTTAGGTAAAGGAGCCCTCGCTAACCATGATTGGGTTAACAAGGTTAAGAATGAGGAGCCATTATCGGAGTTTAAACCAGAAAAAGTGTTAAGTCCGAATGCAAAAATTAAGGAATTTGAACGGTAAATCATCTAATCTAACAGTGCTTTACTTGAAGAAATAAAATTAAAGAGTTGATTCCTATACTTTAAGGATTCGACTTTTTTAGGTTGAAATTCAATTTTTATACAAAACCCATACTTACAATAGAAAGGAAATTCAGCTATAAAAAGCCAAATTTCTCTATATTGTAAGTGGAATTTGTCTTTAGTAAATATATAAGAACGCCTTTATGATTTGAAATATTCCTTTGAGAAAGGTGCGAAAGAGGCTTACAAGGAATTAAGAGCATAAATCTAGAATATGACACTAACAGGTTCTGTTTTCAAGTTCAAAACCAAAGATAGGCGGGAAACTAGCAAGTTAACTCACACACAAAAAACACCTTAATTTCGGTGTTTTTTGTGTATTTATTAATTAATCTTGTTTAACTAAAGCACCTTTTTGTTTCACGGCTAGATAGCCAGAATAGCTCTTATTTTCATAAGGTCATCACTTATCTCATTAATTAATTCTCTGTTTTCCTGAACAATTTCCTTAAGGTCATTAATTACTTTTTCAAGTCGATAATCAATTGTCTCGGTTGAACCGTCAGAAGCACCACCATCTTCATCAAAATTCATATAGCCGTAATAGAGTTCTATTTCACCATATGAAATCCTATTTTCATTCTTGTGAAGTTGTATCCAAATTGAATCTGTGTCATCATTCCTAGGATCAAGTTGACCCACTACCGAAAGTTTAACAGTATTGCCGTCAAAATCATTGAAAGAAAGTAACTCATTAAATTCGAAGTAATCCTTATATTTAATACTATCCCGAGAGGATTCTAAATCTTCTACTGGGCACAAATAATCATTCACAAATTCTATAACAGAGTCTCTTACTTCTTCTTCTGTGTAGCTATTTTCATAACTAATTTGCAAAAAGGGTGAATGTGCATTGTAAGTCTGAATCTGCAAAATCAAGTCTTCTACAGGTTTTGCGTTCATATCATCAACAAATTGGTCGTACTCCTGCAAAACATCTTCAATATTAGCACTAAGAGAAGATAGTGATGATTCAATGATATTTATGAGATCCTCCACTTCATTGCTTTCACTAATTCTTTCAATGTAAGTGTCATCGGAAAAAAGTGAAGATAACCCAGCTGATTCTCTCGCAAAATCATCTAAATCTTGACGTAAATCCTCAATCATAGCTCTTCTTTCTTCTTCAGCCTCTTCCATAAATCCAGTGTAAGA
>NZ_JBALOX010000161.1:0-12255 GCF_036965165.1 Bacillus sp. JJ1521
ATATAAAGAACATAATGATTCACTTTGTGAATTAATGAACGTTTTTGATCTCAATGCTAAAACATTAGAACGAAAAAAAGGCTTTATTACGTATTTAAAAGAAGCGGAAAAAATCACGGAATTTCTCAATGTGATTGGTGCCCATCAGGCATTACTTAGGTTCGAGGACGTCCGTATTGTTCGAGATATGCGAAATTCAGTGAATCGTCTAGTGAACTGCGAAACGGCAAACTTAAATAAAACAATTGGTGCTTCTATTCGTCAGGTTGAAAATATCCGATACATCGATGAAACAGTTGGGCTTGGCATTTTACCTGATAAATTAAGAGAAATTGCCGAACTTCGCGTTGCCTACCAAGATGTCACTCTAAAAGAGTTGGGCGAAATGGTGACATCAGGGCAGATTAGCAAATCAGGGATTAATCACCGCCTTCGAAAAATTGATGAAATAGCCGACAAGCTTCGTGCTGGTCATATCATCAAGTGAGCACCTTGCTCACAAGAAAGAAAATAAAGCATCATATGAAACCTTTTAGGCTTCATATACGTAATAATAGGAAATTACTTAAATCACTTTTAAAAAAACACAACTTAAGAATTCACACAAATCTGAGGAGGAAGAAAAAAATGGTTGAAAGACATGTTGAGGTTGCATTAAGAACGGGATTACAAGCACGCCCTGCAGCTATGTTTGTCCAGGAAGCAAATAAATTTTCTGCGGACATCTTTTTAGAAAAGGATGGGAAAAAGGTAAACGCAAAAAGCATAATGGGCTTAATGAGTTTAGCGGTTGGCACCGGTGCAACAGTTACCTTAATCGCGGATGGAAACGATGAAGAAGCTGCAGTTGAAGCATTAACTGTATTTGTCCAAAAAGAAGCATAAAAAAATCCTCTCACGACACGATGTGAGAGGATTTTTTTCATTCTTATTTATTGTTATCTTGAGGGTACATAACCTTGTCGATTAATCCATACTCCATTGCACGTTCAGCCGTCATGAAGTTATCGCGATCTGTGTCTCTTTGAAGAACTTCTAATGGTTGACCAGTACGTTCTGATAAAATTTGGTTTAATTTTTCTCGTAAGAAAAGAATACGTTTCGCTGCGATTTCAATTTCAGTAGCTTGCCCTTGAGCACCGCCAAGTGGTTGGTGAATCATAACTTCACTGTTTGGAAGCGCAAAACGCTTGCCTTTTTCACCAGCTGCAAGTAAGAAAGCACCCATAGATGCTGCCATACCGATACAAATAGTAGAAACCTTTGGCTTGATGAACTGCATGGTATCATAGATTGCCATACCAGCTGTGATTGAACCACCTGGGCTATTGATGTATAAAGAAATATCTTTTTCAGGATCCTCAGCTGCTAAGAACAATAACTGAGAAACGATTGAGTTTGCAACATTATCATCAATCGCACTTCCAAGCATGATAATACGGTCTTTTAATAAACGTGAGTAGATGTCATAGGCGCGCTCTCCACGGTTTGTTTGCTCAATAACTGTAGGGATTAAATTCATTTTACTTCCTCCTTGAGAACAAAATTATAAAACTTTGTTATGTATTTCCATCATACAATTAAGGTCAGTAAAGGTCAAACATTTCGCTTTACTAAATTATTCTATTCTACAAACTTTTAGCACATACCTTTTTAGGCATGAAAAAAATTTTTCATACGTATTCCATCTTAACCGATTTGGGGTGTTTTAAACATACATCTTGCAATGAATGGGGTTCTATCTTATAATGATGTGTGCAGTTCTTTCCAGACATGCCCTCGTAGTGTAGTGGATAGCACAAGAGATTCCGGTTCTCTTATCGTGGGTTCGAATCCTGCCGAGGGCGCTACAAAAAAACTGACCAAAGAGAGATCTCTTGGTCAGTTTTTTGCTTCATTGTGGAATCCGTACCCATTTCAGTTTCGGAATGAACAAAACGGAAACTTAAACGGAGTAATCGTACCCATTTCAGTCTCGGAATGAACAAAACGGAAACGCAAACGGAGTAATCGTGCCCATTTCAGTCTTGGAATGAACAAAACGGTAATGCAAACGATGAATTCGTACCCTTTTCGGTCCGAAATCAAACAAAAAGGTAATGCAAAAAGCATTATCGTACCCTTTCCCTACCAAAATCGAACAGAAATGGCACGAAAGCATCATCCTCACCCTAGCTCCACACTATCTCACTCTAGATTCACTTAGTTATCCTTATACCCCAATGTCCCGTCATATACATCCTCGTCAACCGGATTGACGTCCCACATTGTTTGAATGGGATCAAACTCAGATGCAAACTCTTCTTCGTTTTTACCTTTTTTCGCCTCATCTAATGTACCAGTGACCGGGCCAGTGTATATGATTTCATTCTTTTTCAACAATAATCACCTCTTTAAGGTAGATTCTTTCAAAAATTGAATAAAAATGCGTGCTAAAATATAACATTTTCGATACGATAGAAGTAAGATAAAATAAATCATATATCCATTTGATCAAAAAAAGTTGTCAAAACAACGATTAAAAAAGTAAACGCTTCCAAAAGATAAAATCAATTAAAGAAAGGGGGAAACCTTGAGTGAATATGCAAACTGGACTTTTTCAACAACAATCTTTAAAGCTAGTCATGACAAAGGAATTAACGCAGGCTATTACTCTTTTACAATACTCTTCTTTGGATTTGACTAAATTTCTAGAAGAGCAAACGCTAGAAAATCCCCTAATTGATGTAAAACGAACGGATTTTGAACGACCGAAAAAAATGAAGGTAACACGAGATACGTATACAAATCCAATCGATTATATTGGAAAAAAAGAAACAACTTTATATGAGCATTTGCTGACACAACTTTCATATATGAAACTAAACAACACAAAAAGACGGACAATTGAGTATATCATCCAGTTACTTGACGGCAATGGCTACTTGTATTTTCCGGTAGAAGAAATCGCAAGGGATCTCAATACTGATAAAGAAACCATTGAAAAAGCGATTCACTTTATACAAAACATGGACCCAATTGGGGTAGGGGCGAGGTCTTTACAGGAATGTCTTCTCCTGCAATTGAAGGCACTTCCCAACCGAAACAGCTTAGCGGAAATCATCGTACAAGACCATTTTGAACAATTCGCCGAAAAGTCTTGGAAGGAAATTGTTAAAGATCTAAATGTAAAACTTTTTGATATTCAACAAGTCTTTGATTTTATCCAAACACTTCAGCCGAGACCAGGCGCTGCCTTCCATGGTGGTGAAGCACAATACATTGTTCCGGACTTTGATATTCAGGTCGAAAACGGTGTCGTCACAATGAGCATGCAAGACTCGTATCTACCAAAGGTATCGTTGAACCTACAATACTATCAGCATTTTTTAGAAGAAAAGGATTCCAAAACAAAGGCCTATCTTCAGGAAAAAGTGGACCAATGCCAATGGATCATGAGAAGTTTGGAGCAGCGAAAAATGACCCTGCAAAATGTGATGAGTGAAATTATTAACCGCCAAATGGATTTTTTTATAAAAGGTCCAGCACATTTAAAACCGCTGATAATGAGTGATGTTGCGGATACTCTTGAAATTCATGAATCAACAGTGAGCCGCGCCGTTAAGGATAAATTTGTGCAAACTCCATTTGGGATTTTTGAAATGAAGTATTTCTTCTGTCGGAATATCCAAACAACGGGGGAAGCTGATACGTCATCGACACAAGTAAAAAATGTCATGAAACAAATGATTGATGAGGAAAATAAACAAAAGCCTTTGTCAGACCAAGAAATTGTCAGTATACTTGAGGGTGAGCATGGTATTCTTGTTTCTAGACGAACAATTGCAAAATACCGTGACCAATTAAAAATACCGTCCTCAACGAAACGAAAACGGTATAGCAAGTAGATTGGAAGTGTAACAAATTGAAGCGTATTCAAGTAACCATGTATTCAAAGGAAAATTGCTCACTTTGTACGAAAGCGAAAAAGGTGATTGAGGAACTAAGCGAGGATTACCCATTAACTCTTCATGAAATTGATATTTATCAAGATGACGAACTTTTGGAAAAATATCAGATCATGATTCCGGTTATCGAAATCGACGGAAACGAAGTGGAGTATGGGATTATCCATAAAGAAACGATCCAAGATTACTTGAATAAATTAGTGGAAAAATAACGTTTTATAGGGACTGCCTAAAAAATTAGGCAGTTTTCCCCGCATTAACGGGCAGTAAGACCCCCACTTCAAGACTATGTATAATCAATGAAGGGTAAGTGGAATCAACTGCCCGTAAAAGCCCGATTGGTTCAACTAACCATAAAAGAGGGATATAGAAATCCCTCTTTTAAGGAAGTTTCACTTTATTTATTGCTTTCTTTTAAAAGTATTGTTACTATATAAATGTAACACGACGACGATATGAAAATTTAACTGGGTTGTTTTTTTTTACTATAAGTGGGACATAATATGTCACGCCGGGACGAAACGCGTCCCTTATGGTAAAAAGGGGAAATGAAAAATGAGTTCAATCATTGAGGTACAACAAAAATTATTACCTGATTTACTCGAGGTTATGCAAAAGCGCCATGGGATCCTCAAATACATACGACTTATGCAGCCGATAGGAAGAAGGAATCTTTCAACGAGTCTTGGTCATAGTGAACGTGTCCTCCGCGGAGAAGTTGAGTTTTTAAAAAAACAAAACCTAGTGGACTTTAGCACGGCTGGTATGAGCTTGACGAAAGAGGGCGCGGAGCTTTTAAAAGACCTTGAGGATGTAATGAAGGAAGTTTTGGGCTTAAAGGTTTTAGAATCGAAACTTAAGGAGAAGTTAAATATTAAAGAAGTGATTGTCGTTCCAGGCGACAGTGACGCTACTCCTTGGGTGAAAAAAGAAATGGGAAGAGCTTGCGTTTCAAGAATAAAACAAAGGCTTTTTGGAGAAAATATCGTCGCAGTTACTGGTGGTACAACCCTTGTTGAGGTAGCAGAAATGATGACCCCGGATTCGAAAGGGCGAAGCATTTTATTCGTTCCAGCAAGAGGCGGTTTAGGAGAACGAGTAGAAAATCAAGCAAATACCATTTGCGCGAAGATGGCTGAAAAAGCCTCAGGAGATTATCGACTTCTACATGTACCAGATGTTGTGAGCAATGAAGCGTACCATTCATTTGTGGCCGAACCATCGATTCGGGATGTCCTGAATTTGATAAAGTCATCAAGTATGGTCGTCCACGGAATAGGAGACGCTATTACAATGGCAAAGCGTCGCAAGACAGATGAAGAGGATATGAAAAAAATCATTGAATCTCATGCTGTCGCAGAAGCTTTTGGGTATTATTTTGACGAAGATGGGAAAGTCGTCCATCGGGTTCAAACAATTGGCATCCAGCTAGAAGGTTTGAAAGCAATCAATGATGTGATTGCAGTAGCTGGTGGAGCTTCGAAGGCAATCGCCATCAAAGCTTATTTAAAGCAGGCGCCGGATACACTGTTAATTACAGATGAGGGTGCAGCGAAAGAGTTAATAAAGGGGTAACCCTTATATAAAAAAATCTTTATTAGGTTTCACATACAAAAGGAGGAAATCAAAATGGCAGTAAAAGTTGGTATTAATGGTTTTGGACGTATTGGTCGTAACGTATTACGTGCGGCATTAAACAATTCAAATGTTGAGGTAGTAGCAGTAAACGATTTAACTGATGCAAACATGTTAGCACATCTATTAAAGTATGACACTGTTCACGGTGTTCTTAATGCAGAAGTATCTGTAAATGGAAACAACATTGTTGTAGATGGAAAAGAAATCATCGTTAAAGCGGAGCGCGACCCAGCACAATTAGCTTGGGGAGACCTAGGTGTTGAAGTAGTTATCGAATCAACTGGTCGTTTCACTAAGCGTTCTGACGCAGCAAAACACTTAGAAGCTGGTGCTAAGAAAGTTATTATTTCTGCTCCTGCAACTGACGAAGATATCACGATCGTTATGGGTGTTAACCATGATAAATATGATGCAGCAAGCCACAACGTAATTTCAAACGCTTCTTGTACAACAAACTGTTTAGCTCCATATGCAAAAGTTTTACATGAAAACTTTGGAATCAAGCGTGGTATGATGACAACTATTCACTCATACACAAATGACCAACAAATTCTTGATTTACCACATAAAGATTACCGCCGTGCTCGTGCAGCAGCTGAAAACATCATTCCAACAACTACTGGTGCAGCAAAAGCTGTTTCTCTAGTATTACCTGAACTAAAAGGTAAATTAAATGGTGGAGCTATGCGTGTTCCAACTCCTAACGTGTCACTAGTTGACTTAGTTGCTGAGTTAGATAAAGACGTAACTGTTGAAGAAATCAATGCAGCACTACGTAAAGCTTCTGAAAATGAATTAAAAGGAATCATGGGCTACAGCGAAGAGCCACTTGTATCTTCTGACTACAATGGCAATGCAAATTCTTCAACTATTGATGCACTTTCTACAATGGTTATGGAAGGCAACATGGTTAAAGTTATCTCTTGGTATGACAACGAAAGTGGATACTCTCACCGTGTAGTTGACCTTGTAGATTACATCGCATCAAAAGGTCTATAAGTTATATCTAGTAGGGGTAAACCCTGTTGTAAATACTAAGCAACAATCACTATAATAGAACTTGTGTAGGGAAGGGAATATTCCCTTCCCTTTTTAATGTCTATCAGACAAATCCCACATTTTGAACTACTATTACATAGAACGGAGGCCTTCCGAAGTGAATAAGAAATCAGTAAGAGATATTGATGTGAAAGGCAAACGAGTTTTCTGCCGAGTTGATTTTAACGTTCCGATGCAAGATGGTCAGGTAACAGACGAAACGCGTATTCGCGCAGCATTACCAACAATCGACTACCTTCGTAAAGAAGGGGCAAAAGTTATTTTAGCAAGCCACCTTGGTCGTCCGAAAGGAAAAGCGGTTGACGAACTTCGCTTAGATCCAGTAGCTAAGCGTCTAGGTGAGCACCTAGGAATCGAAGTTCGTAAAACAAATGAGGCGTACGGTCCAGAGGTTGAACAAGCCATCTCAGAAATGAATGAAGGCGATGTTCTTTTACTTGAAAACGTTCGTTTCTACCCTGGTGAAGAGAAAAATGATCCAGAGCTTGCAAAACAATTCGCTGCACTAGCTGATGTATACGTGAACGATGCATTCGGAGCGGCTCACCGTGCCCATGCTTCTACAGCTGGCATTGCTGAACACCTACCAGCAGTAGCAGGTTTCTTAATGGAAAAAGAACTTGAAGTACTTGGCAAAGCACTATCAAATCCAGAACGTCCTTTCACAGCGATTATCGGTGGAGCAAAGGTTAAGGATAAAATCGGAGTCATCGAAAACCTCTTAGAAAAAGTAGATAACTTAATCATTGGCGGAGGGCTTGCTTATACATTCGTAAAAGCACAAGGTCATGAAATCGGTAAATCTCTTTTAGAGGAAGACAAGATTGACCTTGCTAATGAATTCATGAACAAGGCAAAAGAAAAAGGCGTAAACTTCTATATGCCTGTTGATGTAAAAGTAGCAGACGACTTCTCTAATGATGCTAATACTAAAATTGTTCCGATCAACGAAATTCCAAGTGATTGGGAAGCACTCGATATCGGACCAAAGACTGCTGAATTATACAGGGATGTTATCTTAAATTCTAAGCTAGTGATTTGGAACGGTCCTATGGGTGTATTTGAATTAGATGCATTCGCAAATGGAACGAAAGCTGTTGCTCAAGCACTAGCTGATTCACCAGACACATACTCTGTCATCGGTGGCGGTGACTCTGCTGCAGCAGTAGAAAAATTCGATCTTGCTAATAAAATGAGCCACATCTCAACTGGTGGTGGAGCATCATTAGAATTCATGGAAGGTAAAGAGCTTCCAGGAGTCGAATTACTTAACGATAAATAAAGATTTGGTGTCAACTTGCACCAATGTCTAGTTCCAGGCGCCATCGGCTCNNGCCAATCGCTTCTGAAGGTAAAATGCATCTTCTGTCAGCGCTTGTCTTATGCTTGTCGCCGATAGGCAGGCGCCTTGCACTTTTCTATTCGAAAGGGATGGTGAAACATGAGAAAGCCAATCATTGCAGGAAACTGGAAAATGAATAAGGTTCTTTCTGAATCTGTACAATTTGTAGAAGAAATCAAAGGGCAAATTCCATCACCTGAAAAGGTTGATTCTGTCGTTTGTGCACCAGCACTATTTTTAGAGCGTCTTGTTGCAAACGTAAAAGAAGGAAACTCTGACCTTAAAATCGGTGCCCAAAATATGCATTTTGAAGAGAGTGGAGCATTCACTGGAGAAATCAGCCCAGTAGCATTAAAAGATTTAGGGGTTGATTATGTCATCCTCGGTCACTCTGAACGCCGTGAAATGTTCGCTGAAACGGATGAGACAGTAAACCAAAAAACACTTGCAGCATTTGCTCATGGATTAATTCCAATCGTATGCTGTGGTGAGACATTAGAGCAACGTGAAGCAGGTCAAACAAACGACCTAGTAGGAGCACAAATTGAAAAAGCTTTAGCAGGTCTTACAGCTGAACAAGCGAAAGAAGTTGTTATTGCATACGAACCAATCTGGGCAATCGGAACAGGAAAATCTTCTTCTGCTCAGGATGCTAACGAGACTTGTGCACATATCCGTAAAGTAGTTGCTGATCAATTCTCCCCGGACGTGGCAGATGCTGTTCGCATTCAATACGGTGGCAGTGTAAAACCAGAAAACATTAAAGAATACATGGCACAGTCTGATATCGATGGTGCTCTAGTTGGTGGAGCAAGTCTTGATGCTTCCTCTTTTGTAAAGCTTTTGGAGGCAGGTAGCAATGAGTAAATCACCAGTTGCACTCATTATTTTAGATGGATTTGCATTCCGTGATGAAGTAAAAGGTAATGCAGTTGCTCAAGCTAATAAACCAAATTTTGATCGTTATTGGAACCAATTCCCGCACGCTACTTTACAAGCAAGTGGTGAGGCGGTTGGTTTACCAGAAGGCCAAATGGGGAATTCAGAGGTAGGTCATTTAAATATTGGCGCAGGTCGTGTTGTCTACCAAAGCTTAACCCGTGTAAATGTTGCAATTCGCGATCATGAATTTGAACAAAACGAAACTTTCCTTGCAGCTATGAAGCATGCAAAGGAACAAGGGACAGCGCTACACCTATTCGGTCTTTTATCTGATGGTGGCGTACACAGTCACATTGACCACCTTTTTGCATTGTTAAAGCTTGCAGCATCAGAAGGTATTGAAAAAGTGTATATCCACGGCTTTTTAGATGGAAGAGATGTAGGTCCTCAAACCGCGAAAATTTATCTAGAACAGCTTGATGAAAAAATCAAGGAATACGGTGTAGGTGAAATTGCAACCTTGTCTGGTCGTTATTATTCAATGGACCGTGACAAACGTTGGGAGCGCGTAGAAAAATCATACCGTTCGATGGTGTACGGAGAAGGTCCTACATATAAAAATGGATTTGACCTTGTCGATGATTCCTATGCAAACGGCATTTACGACGAATTCGTTTTACCATCTGTCATTGTAAAAGAAGACGGGTCACCTGTTGCGACCATTCAAGACAATGATGCAGTGATCTTTTATAATTTCAGACCGGACCGTGCCATTCAAATTTCGAACACATTCACAAATGACGATTTCCGTTCATTTGACCGTGGACCAAAGCATCCGAAAAATTTATTCTTCGTCTGCTTAACACACTTCAGTGAAAGTGTTGATGGATATGTGGCATTCAAACCAACAAATTTAGATAACACTTTAGGAGAAGTACTTTCACAAAACGGATTAAGACAGCTCCGCATTGCGGAAACTGAAAAATATCCTCATGTTACCTTCTTTATGAGTGGTGGACGTGAACAAGAATTTCCTGGTGAGACAAGAATTTTAATTAACTCACCAAAAGTTGCAACCTATGATCTTAAGCCCGAAATGAGTGCTTACGAAGTAAAGGATGCACTTTTACAAGAGATTGCAGAAGATAAGCAAGATGCAATTATCTTAAACTTTGCGAACCCAGACATGGTTGGACACTCAGGTATGCTTGAGCCAACAATCAAAGCAATTGAAACAGTTGACGAGTGTCTTGGTGAAATCGTCGATGCCATTCTTGCAAAAGGTGGAACAGTGATTATTACAGCTGACCATGGTAACTCTGATGAGGTTGTTACCCTTGAAGGACAGCCGATGACCGCACATACAACAAACCCAGTACCAGTCATTGTCACAAAAGAAGGATTAACCCTACGTGAAGACGGAAAATTGGGAGATCTTGCACCAACTATGCTAGACTTACTAGGAGTGCAAAAATCAGCGGAAATGACCGGAAACAGCTTAATAAACTAATTTAATTTGAAAAAGGAGAGATTTTTAATGTCAATTATCGTAGATGTATACGCTCGTGAAGTATTAGATTCTCGTGGAAATCCTACAGTTGAGGTTGAAGTATATACGGAGTCAGGTGCATTTGGTCGTGCATTAGTACCAAGTGGTGCTTCAACTGGTGAATATGAAGCAGTTGAGCTTCGCGATGGCGACAAGAGCCGTTACCTTGGAAAAGGTGTTCAAACAGCAGTAAACAACGTAAATGAAATCATTGCTGCAGAAATCATCGGTTTCGATGTTACTGAACAAGTGTCAATTGACCAAGCGTTAATCGAGCTTGATGGAACTGAAAACAAAGGTAAATTAGGAGCTAACGCAATTCTTGGTGTGTCTATGGCAGTAGCACGTGCAGCAGCTGACTTCTTAGAAGTTCCTTTATACCAATACCTTGGTGGCTTCAACTCAAAAACTCTTCCAGTACCAATGATGAACATCATCAACGGTGGAGAGCATGCTGATAACAACGTAGATATCCAAGAATTCATGGTTATGCCTGTTGGTGCAGCAAACTTTAAAGAAGCACTTCGTATGGGTGCTGAAATTTTCCACAACCTAAAAGCAGTGTTACATGCAAAAGGCTTAAACACAGCAGTAGGTGACGAAGGTGGATTCGCTCCAAACCTTGGATCAAACGAAGAAGCTCTACAAACAATCGTAGAAGCAATCGAAAAAGCTGGTTACAAGCCAGGCGAACAAGTACGTCTTGCAATGGATGCTGCATCTTCTGAGTTCTACAACAAAGAAGATGGTAAATACCATCTTAAAGGAGAAGGTAAAGTTCTATCTTCTGAAGAAATGGTTGCATTCTACGAAGACCTTGTATCAAAATACCCAATCATCTCAATTGAAGATGGTTTAGACGAAAACGACTGGGAAGGTCACAAGCTTCTAACTGAGCGTCTTGGTAAAAAAGTTCAGTTAGTTGGGGACGATCTTTTCGTTACAAATACAAAGAAACTTTCTGAAGGTATTGAAAGAGGCATTGCTAACTCAATCCTAATCAAAGTAAACCAAATCGGTACATTAACTGAAACATTTGATGCAATCGAAATGGCAAAACGCGCAGGCTACACTGCAGTCATCTCTCACCGTTCTGGTGAAACAGAAGACAGCACAATCGCTGACATCGCAGTTGCAACAAACGCTGGCCAAATCAAGACTGGTGCTCCATCACGTACTGACCGTGTTGCTAAATACAACCAATTACTACGTATCGAAGACAATCTTGGTGAAACAGCTCAATACAACGGCTTAGCATCTTTCTATAACCTAAGAGGTTAATTTTATAAAAGGAAAAACGACAAGCGTGGGTGCTTGTCGTTTTTTTATGCAATTTACGCTTGAGTATGAATGCGAACACAAATTTCGTGGCGCAGACCATAGATGTTGAAATGGAAGCATAAATTTATGGATTCAGACGTAAATATCTTGTATCCGACGCATAAATCTGGGTTCAGACGCAAATATCTTGTATCCGACGCATAAATCCGGATTCGTACGCAAATATCTTGTATCCGACGCATAAATCCCGGTTTAGATGCAATTCCACGAGCGAAGTTACTTCCCTTTCTTCGGCTGCTCCTTCTTTTGCTTATCCTGCTGCGTATTTTCGCCTAAATAATTCGTTTTGTGCTTTTTCTGCTCTTTAACAAACGCGTCAAAATCTAAATTTATCACAGAAATCATTCCTTTCAAGGTAGTCAACCTTAATATGGACCTTTCCAGGGCAAATCATGAAGTGAATCTGATGGAAAATGTTCGAGCATTTAGTGAGTTTTTTAGGATTTCGGACAAATATTTGATTATATCGGACATTGTTGTGATATTGTACCTATATA
>NZ_JBALOX010000162.1:0-4045 GCF_036965165.1 Bacillus sp. JJ1521
TTTTACCTTCCAAAGCGATATACTTATGACCTCGAGCCGATGGCGCCTGAAGCTGGACATTGAAAAAAGTGGAATTCCCGGTAAAAAAGGGAGTTTCACTTTTTTATTTCATTTCGTAATCGGGTAAAGTATGATAGAGATAGAATATAAATTGTCGTTATTAGGGTAGAGGTGAATGTTTTATGGAAGATCAGAAAGTTGTTGTATTTTCAGCAGGTAATGAGGAATTCGGTGTTCCTGTTTTTAATGTGATTTCAATCGAAAGAGTCCAGGAGCTAACTGCCATTCCGCAAATGCCAAATTATATGTTAGGTGTCCTTTCCATTCGCGATGAACTAATTCCAATCGTGGATATTGGAATCATATTATTTAATAGAGCCATAAATTATACTGAGAAAACAAAGATCATCGTTGCAAAAACGGATACATTGTCAGTGGGATTACTTGTGGATGACGCAAAAGAAATAATCGATATCCCTCAAAATCAATTGAAAAAATTAAATTTAACGTATCAGCTTTCCCCATATATAACTGGGGTTGCGACACTTAAGGAAAAAATGATTACTTTAATAGACCCAGCAAAACTGTTTGAGGGTTTAGAAGGATTCGATACGATTGAGGAACACATCCACAGCCACCAATAGAATAGGTGGCTTTTTCTATGATAAACTAGTAATAGAGGATGTTCAAAAAGTAGGGTGAAAATGACAAGTCGCTAGAGGAGCTTCGACTAAATGCCGGCACATCCTGTGGAAGCTCGTTGGCTTGTTTCTTCTTTCCTGGAAAAGAAAATCGCTTTTCCTGCGTGCAAGAACATTTGCTCACGTATTAACTACATACGTTCCGCTACTCAAAACCGCGCCGCCTCGAACTTCTTGGTCCTTTTCATCCACCTTTTTGAACTCATACTAGTAGTGGATTAATAGGGAAGTGTAAATCATGAAAAAAATGTATCCGAAAAACGGAAGGGTTATTTTACATGTAGACATGAATAGCTTCTATGCGTCCGTTGAAATTGCCTATGACCCTTCTTTAAAGGGGAAGCCCCTGGCCATTGCTGGGAATCCCGAAGAGCGAAGGGGAATTATCGTGACATGCAGCTATGAGGCACGTGCATTTGGGGTGAAAACGACGATGCCCTTATGGGAGGCAAAGCGTAAATGTCCCAATCTAATCGTCCGAAAACCGAATTTTGAACGCTATCGGAGTGCCTCGCTAGCGATGTTTGATATTCTCCGAACGTATACGGATCTAGTTGAACCTGTTTCAATAGATGAAGGCTATCTCGATATAACAAACTCTTATGAAAAAGGATCTCCAATTGAAATTGCGAACTCCATTCAAGAGACTTTACAAAAGACACTCCTTCTGCCTTGTAGTATTGGAATTGCGCCGAATAAATTTCTAGCAAAAATGGGATCTGATATGAAAAAACCGTTAGGAATTACGGTTTTACGAAAGCGGGATGTTCCTACGATTCTTTGGCCAATGCCAGTTGGAGAAATGCATGGAGTTGGATCGAAGACAGCTGAGAAATTGGCGACAATAAATATTAAAACAATTGGCGACCTTGCAAAGGGAAATGACATTCAATTAAAGCAATTGTTAGGTATAAATGGAGAGAGGATTAAGCAACGTGCGAATGGAATCGACAAAAGACCTGTTGATCCAGATTCCATTTCAGTGTTTAAAAGCATCGGAAATTCGACAACATTGCCTTATGATTCTACAGATGAGGAACAGCTTCTTGGTGTTATTAAAAGACTATCAAACTCCGTCGGGGCTCGGATTAGACGAAAGGACATGCTATCATATAATGTCCAGTTGATGATTCGCTATTCTGACCGAAAAACGGTAACAAGAAGTCGAAAGCTTGATAACCCAATTGATCAAGACCAAGAAATTTATTTGGCTGCAAAGCATCTTTGGAAAAAACATTGGAACGGGGAACCTATCCGATTATTAGGTGTCACTGCGCAGGAACTAGTTGAGAAACATGAAGCGTTTAAACAGCTGGATCTATTTTCCTATGAAAAAGAAGCAAAAAAAGAGCCTTTATTCAAGGTGATTGACGAATTGAAGGGTAAGTATGGAAACGAGATTCTGTCAAATGGAATCAAGCTTCCAAAGGATAAAAATCCTCGAAATAATGAACACGGAACAAGTTTCGAGAAAGACTTTTTAAGTGATTAAAGACCCCAACTCAAGTAGAGAGAAGGGGTCTTTTTACATGATTTAATCTTCCACTGACCACCATTGGAATCCATCCTCGGCCAATAATTCATCTGATGGCTTTGGACCGTTAGAACCAGAAGGGTAATTAGGAAATTCTGTTGCTATTTGATTTTCCCAAACCTTTGAAATGGAGTCTATATAACGCCATGAAAGGGCAACTTCATCCCAGTGAGCAAAGTTCGTTGTATCACCCATCATACAATCAAAGATGAGCTTTTCATAAGCTTCTGGTGTATTTATGCCGTCGATGCAGTTATTGCAATAATCTAGCTTAACAGGTAATGTCATCGTATTTTGTCCCGGTCTTTTCGCATTTAAATAAAGGGTAATACCTTCATCAGGTTGGATATTAATGACCAGCAGGTTTGGATTTTGACGTTCATTATCCTCTTTATAATATAAATCCATCGGAATGTCTTTGAATTGAACAACAATCTTTGTGGATTTTTCCTTCATTCTCTTACCGGTGCGGATATAGAAAGGAACACCAGCCCATCTGAAATTATCGATTAACAGCTTACCTGCAACAAATGTAGTAGTATTTGACACTGGATCTACATTCTCTTCTTCCCGGTAACCCGGAACTTGTTTTCCATTTAATGTGCCGGCACCATATTGACCTCTTACGAAGTATTTTTTAACATCTTCTTCTTCCAATGGTCGAAGGGCTCGTAACACTTTAATTTTTTCGCTACGAATCTCATCTGTGTTTAATTTAATTGGCGGTTCCATCGCTAACAATGCAACCATTTGAAGCATATGGTTTTGAACCATATCGCGGAGGGCACCTGATTTTTCATAATAGCCGCCACGGTCTTCTACACCAAGCACCTCACTTGAAGTGACTTGGATATTTGATATGTATCGATTGTTCCAAAGTGGTTCGAATATTGCATTTGCGAAACGAATCACTTCAATATTTTGGACCATTTCCTTACCTAAATAATGGTCAATTCGGAATATTTCATCCTCAGAAAAGGCATGGCGAAGTTGTTCGTTCAGTTGTTTTGCAGAAGGTAGGTTATGTCCAAATGGTTTTTCAATGACGAGTCTTGTGTAACCTTCTGTTGATGTTAACCCTTCTGACTTCAGATTAACTGCAATTGTTCCAAAGAACTCAGGTGCCATGGCTAAATAGAAGATTCTGTTTCCACCCGTGTTGTAGGTTGAATCTAATTCTTCTGCAAGTACCTTTAACTCTCTATAGGATGCACTATCATTCACATTAAAAGGATGGTAGTAAAAATGTTTTGAGAACTTCTCAACATCTTCTCGTTTTTCGTCAAATCGTCCAGAAACAGAATTTCTTACGTTCTGCTGGAATTCCTCATTTTTTAATGGGCGTCTTGCCACACCGATTACTGCAAAATCCTCAGAAAGCTTACCTTTTGTATAAAGATTATAGATAGAAGGATAGAGCTTTCGATTCGCCAGATCACCAGTCGCTCCAAATATAATCACGATTGATTTTGGTGCTGTATTTGTCATATTAAATCCCCCACATTTCCACACAATGTTAATATTCATTTAATGTATACTTTTTTGTTTAGTAAATCAACTAATTAGATAGAATTTTTTAAATACCTTTTTAAAGTATGCCTTAACAATGTTCTGATATTCGTTCACTCGCATGTCTGGTGAAAACGAAAGCCACAATATGGTATAGTAGATTGAGGTATAACAAATGAATAACGCAATTTAATTGGAGGATTTCTCAGGTGGAAGTCGTATTTTTAGGAACGGGCGCAGGGGTACCTGCAAAAGAGCGGAATGTTACGTCAATTGCCCTACAATTACTTGATGAGCGCAG
>NZ_JBALOX010000163.1:0-569 GCF_036965165.1 Bacillus sp. JJ1521
ATTTTTAGCATCCTGCTCGAATATGCAAGCGAAGGGATTTCCTTTGTGTTCGGCGGCTTAGCGAACGAAGGAGAGGCTCCATTCTTTTTAAATGTACTGCTGCCAATCGTATTTATTTCTGTATTAATTGGGATTCTGCAATATTTAAAAATCCTACCATTCATTATGAAGGGAATGGGATGGCTTTTAAGTAAAATAAATGGGATGGGTAAACTCGAATCCTATAATGCTGTTGCTTCGTTGATGGTCGGACAATCGGAAGTTTTCATCACGTTAAAAAAACAACTTGGCCTCATTTCAAAACAGCGTTTGTACACTCTATGTGCTTCAGCAATGTCAACTGTCTCAATGTCCATTGTTGGTGCTTATATGACAATGCTAGAACCAAAATATGTTGTAACAGCTTTAGTTTTAAATTTATTCGGTGGTTTTATCATAGCTTCTATCATTAACCCTTACGAGGTAAATCCAAGTGAAGATATCTTAGAAACACAGGAAGAAAGAAGGCAATCTTTCTTTGAAATGATTGGGGAATATATCCTTGATGGTTTTAAAGTTGCTGTTATTGT
>NZ_JBALOX010000163.1:618-1828 GCF_036965165.1 Bacillus sp. JJ1521
GGGGCCATGCTGATTGGTTTTATTGCTTTAATGGCGGCAATAAATTCGGTGTTTGAACTCATATTTAATGTTTCCTTTCAGTGGCTGTTAGGTTATCTTTTTGCTCCAATTGCCTTTATAATGGGGATTCCTTTGTCGGAGGCGGTTAGTGCTGGGGGAATTATGGCAACTAAACTATTGACCAACGAATTTGTCGCGATGATGGAATTATCCGGAGGCAATCATCACTTTAGTTCCCGAACACTTGGAATTCTTTCTGTATTCCTAGTTTCCTTCGCGAACTTCTCATCCATTGGGATTATTACTGGGGCGGTTAAAAGTCTGAATGAGGAACAGGGTAATGTCGTCGCAAGCTTTGGGCTGAAACTATTATATGGCGCCACACTCGTAAGTATCCTTTCAGGTATCATCGTTAGTCTGATATTATAATTCTGGAGTGCATTGGCATTTTCGGACAATCTTCGTAAATAAGCTCTATGTTTAAGTAACAAATGTCCATTTAAAAAAGGATACAGTATTTTTCTATTTTGAAAAGTCTGTATCCCTTTTTATTGGGCTTGCAATATGATTACTATTTTTTTCTTTTGCTCAGATGGATCACAATGACGGAAAACGGATGATAACAGTTGTTCCATGACCTTTTGAAGTTTGAAAGTTAATCGTGCCGTTATATTTTTCAATAATATTAAAACTAATCATCATTCCTAAACCTGTCCCTTTGCTTTTTAAAGAATAAAATGGAGTTCCTATAGAGGCAACTTCTTCTTCTGACATTCCTCTGCCATAATCGGTTACTTTAATGACCACAAAATTATTTTCTCTTCCAGCTGTTACTAGAACTAAGTCACCTACATTGGAAGCCTCAATTGCATTTTTAATAATATTGATAAGGACTTGTTTTAACTCTATGTTGTTAGCAGAAATATTACACTCATCCGTAACCTTTAACTCGATTCGATTCTCGTGTAAAAGTCCATATGAATAAAGTACATCTGTAACACTCTTAAGTACAACCTTTACATCAACGGTATCAGGTACTCTATTTTTTTCTGGTTTTGCCAGAGATAAAAATTGAGAAATTACCTGTTCAGCGGTATTTAATTCATTAATCATTAAAGTAACATTCGCTTTTCGATCAGGGGAAAATGAACTTTCTTGCTCAAATAATTGCAAAAATCCCTTTACAACCGTCAAAGGATTTCTAATTTCA
>NZ_JBALOX010000164.1:0-1363 GCF_036965165.1 Bacillus sp. JJ1521
TGGGCCTAAAAATCGGGTGCGAATAAGCCAAAGCGTATTTGATTTTATTGACTCATTTCTAGAATATGTTCCGGACACATAAATATTTAGGGGGATGATGTATGGTTGAGTTAACTGGGCATTCTTTAACTTTAGAACAAGTCGAACGGATCTGTTATGACTTTGAACAAGTCATAATTAGCAAAGAATCAATACGAAAAGTAGAGCAAAGCCGAAAAGCTGTTGAAAAAATTGTCGGTGATAAAAGGACCATTTACGGAATAAATACAGGCTTTGGAAAATTTAGTGATGTCATCATTGCAGATGATGATGTGAATGGTTTACAGCTTAATTTAATTCGCTCCCATGCCTGTGGTGTTGGTGAACCTTTCCCTGAAGTTGTTTCACGAGCAATGGTTTTACTTCGGTTGAATGCACTATTAAAAGGTTTTTCTGGAATTCGTCCGATCATTGCTGAAAGACTGGTAACTTTATTAAATATGAAAATACATCCGGTTATACCACAACAGGGTTCACTCGGGGCATCCGGAGATTTAGCGCCACTCTCACATTTGGCTCTTGTGCTCATTGGGGAAGGAAAGGTGCATTATAAAGGGAAAATTTTCCCGACCAGAGAAGTTTTTAACAAGGAGGGCATTCAGCCAGTGCTCTTGCAGTCAAAAGAGGGTCTTGCGTTAATCAACGGCACCCAAGCAATGACCGCAATGGGAGTGATCAATTGGTTAGAAGCTTCACAACTTGCCTTACAAAGTGAAATGATTGCTAGCCTAACACTTGAAGGACTAGAAGGAATCATTGATGCCTTCCATCCAGCTATACATGAGGCTCGTGGTTACCAACAGCAAATGGATGTGGCAAAAAGAATTCGCGACCTTTTATCGGGAAGCCATTTGATTACAAGACAGGGAGAAAAGCGGGTTCAGGATGCTTACTCCTTACGTTGTATTCCACAAGTGCACGGCGCTTCCTGGCAAGCGTTAGACTATGTAAAAGAAAAACTAGAAATTGAAATGAATGCAGCCACAGATAACCCGCTAATTTTTGAAGATGGGAATTTGGTTATTTCAGGTGGAAATTTCCATGGTCAGCCAATCGCGATTGCAATGGATTTTATGAAAATAGCAGTTGCTGAGTTTGCAAGTATTTCAGAGAGACGCATTGAAAGACTCGTAAACCCACAGCTAAATGATTTGCCACCGTTCTTAAGTGCTCAACCAGGTTTACAATCGGGTGCAATGATTATGCAATATGTCGCAGCATCACTCGTGTCTGAAAATAAAACACTCGCCCACCCTGCAAGTGTAGATTCAATCCCGTCTTCTGCCAATCAAGAGGACCATGTGAGCATGGGAACAATCGGCTC
>NZ_JBALOX010000164.1:1425-1711 GCF_036965165.1 Bacillus sp. JJ1521
CATGGGAACAATCGGCTCCCGCCACGCCTATCAAATCATCCAAAATGTACGACGAGTTTTGGCGATTGAATGTATTTGTGCATTGCAAGCAGTTGAATACCGTGGGACCCATAAAATGGCACCTGCTACACATGCGTTTTATAAAGAAGCAAGAAAGGTTGTACCGTCGATCCTTGAGGACCGTGTGTTTGCTGAAGATATTGAGAGGGTAACTGAATGGCTTAAAAAAAATTACCTAGTGTGGACAGCCAATCTTGAACCGATAGAATATTAACTTTATTCAGTA
>NZ_JBALOX010000164.1:1828-7341 GCF_036965165.1 Bacillus sp. JJ1521
AGGCGCATTTGATTATAGAAAAGGGGAGTAAATCATGTCTATTCAAAACCGTGTCGTTCATGTGAAAAGAGGATTGGAGCTTGAGTGTAAAGGGTGGGAGCAGGAAGCTGCATTACGGATGCTGTATAACAATTTAGATCCTGATGTTGCAGAAAAACCAGAAGAACTTGTTGTGTACGGAGGCATTGGGAAAGCCGCAAGAAATTGGGAAGCATTTGACGCAATTGTTCATACACTCCGTCGTTTAGAAAATGACGAAACAATGCTAATTCAGTCTGGAAAACCTGTAGCAGTATTTAAAACTCACAAAGCAGCACCGCGTGTATTACTTTCGAATTCTGTTCTAGTACCGAAATGGGCAAACTGGGAGCATTTTCATGAACTAGATAGAAAGGGTTTAATGATGTATGGCCAAATGACAGCAGGAAGTTGGATTTATATTGGTTCCCAAGGGATTTTACAAGGAACCTATGAAACTTTCGCAGAAGTTGCGCGCCAGCATTTCGGCGGCTCATTAAAGGGAACGATTACACTTACTGCTGGATTAGGCGGTATGGGGGGGGCACAGCCACTTGCCGTTACGATGAACGGTGGTGTTTGTATTGCAGTGGATGTTGACAAATCTCGTATCCAAAAACGTATTGATACAAAATATTGTGATAGAATGACAGACTCAATCGATCGAGCCATCAAATGGGCATTGGAAGCTAAATACTCCGGTGACGCCTTATCGATAGGATTGATTGGAAATGCTGCAGAATTTCACCATGAATTATTAAATCGAAGCATACAGATTGATGTGATGACAGATCAAACTTCAGCACATGACCCGTTAAACGGATATGTTCCGGAAGGGTATTCCATTGAAGAAGCAAATCAGTTGCGTACCAATGATCCTGAAAAATATGTTAAATTATCAACTGCTTCGATGGCAAATCATGTTCGGGCTATGCTGGAATTTCAACACAGAGGAACCGTTACTTTTGATTATGGAAACAATATTCGCCAAGTTGCAAAAGACGAAGGCGTTGAAAATGCATTTGATTTCCAAGGGTTTGTCCCAGCATACATTCGTCCATTATTCTGCGAAGGTAAAGGACCATTCCGCTGGGCGGCATTATCTGGAGACCCACAAGACATTTATCGAACAGATGCCTTAATTAAGGAACTGTTTCCAGAAAATGAAGCTTTACTGCGCTGGATCGATATGGCCGGGGAAAAAGTGGAGTTCCAAGGGCTACCAGCTCGAATCTGCTGGCTAGGATACGGGGAACGTGTGAAAATGGGTCTCGCCATTAATGAATTAGTTCGAAAAGGTGAATTGAAAGCACCAATTGTAATCGGACGCGACCATCTTGACTGCGGTTCTGTAGCATCACCAAATCGTGAAACAGAGGCAATGAAGGATNNGTGGGCGACTGGGCTATTTTAAACGCATTGATCAATGTCGCTGCAGGCGGTTCATGGATTTCTGTTCATCACGGCGGGGGTGTAGGAATGGGATATTCACTGCATGCTGGAATGGTAGTTGTTGCAGACGGAACTGACCTAGCCGAAGAACGCCTACGACGTGTTCTAACCACTGATCCTGGCATGGGTATTGTCCGTCATGCGGATGCAGGCTATGAAAAAGCAATCGAAGTCGCAAAAGAACAAGGTGTGGATATACCGATGTTATAAAGAAAGGAGCGTTATCATGAAATACGATTTACTCGTCTATAATATTGGTCAATTAATTTTACCAAAACAAAGCACCGAACCTCTTAAAGGGGAAGAAATGAAGCAACTCACAATCAAGGAAAATGCTGCATTTGCCGTTCATGATCAAAAAATAGCTTGGATCGGTACTAATGAAGAAGCAAAACACATAAAAGCGGAATGGCATGAAGACGCAGGCCATATGGTTGTATCGCCTGGTTTAGTCGACCCACATACACATTTAGTATTCGGTGGTTCACGAGAAAAGGAACTTGCCTTAAAACAAGCTGGGGTGCCGTACCTCGAAATTCTGGCAAAGGGCGGAGGTATTTTATCAACCGTAGAGGACACGAAATTAGCAACAGAAGATGAATTATATGAGAAAGCTACCTTTTATTTAAACAGATTAATTTCTTTCGGTGTAACAAATGTTGAAATAAAAAGTGGCTATGGTCTAGAACCCGAAACGGAATTAAAACAGCTAAGGGTAATAAAAAGACTACAAGAGGACACAAACGTATCACTTGTTCCAACCTTTTTAGGTCCACACGCTGTTCCTCCATCATACAAAGGGAAGGAAGATGTTTTCCTTGAGGAAATGATCCAACTTCTAGATACAATACAAGAAGAGAACCTAGCACAGTTCGCTGATATTTTTTGCGAAACGGGTGTATTTTCGGTGCAGCAATCAGAGTATTTTTTACGAAAAGCAAAGGAAAAAGGTTTTGGCTTAAAAATTCACGCTGATGAAATTGACTCATTAGGAGGAACCGAACTAGCAGTTAAACTGGGAGCAACTAGTGCTGACCATTTAGTTGCGGCCTCTGATGAAGCAATAAATATGCTTTCCAAAAGCAGCACTGTTGCTGTTTTGTTACCTGGAACAACATTCTATCTTGGCAAGGATACTTATGCCCGTGCCCGAAAAATGATTGATGAAGGTGTAGCTGTAGCTCTTGCAACCGATTTTAATCCTGGCAGCTGTGTAACTGAAAACCTACAGCTAATCATGTCACTTGCTGCATTAAAATTAAGAATGACACCAGAGGAAATTTGGAATGCAGTTACAGTAAATGCTGCATTTGCTATCGGTAAGGGTGGAAAAGCCGGTACACTTACAATCGGCCAAAACGCAAATTTTGTCATATGGAAAATTCCAAATTATATGTACCTCCCATATCATTTTGGAGTAAACCATGCAGACACCATTTATATCAAGGGAAGGGAGCTATGGAGGACAAATGACTAAATTTAGCTATCTTACCCCTGGCAAACATAATTCTTTTAAAGACCGTTTTATTACAAAAGTGTCAGAGTGTATGAAGCCATTTCAAAATGGGGCTAAGGCCGATATCGGAATCATTGGTCTCCCTGCATCGAAGTCATCAATCTCACCATCGCTCGCAGCTGATGCACCTAAAACGATCCGAAATGCACTGAACGCCTATAGCACTTATTCAGGGGAACAGAATCATGATTACAAGGACACAACGATTTTAGATTTTGGTGATGTTTATACCCATCCGACAAACCTTGAAGAAACAACAGAACGATTATATACCAGTGTAAAGGAAATGCTACAAACCAATTCATGTGATCGGTATATTATGCTTGGTGGTGATCACGGTGTGAGCTATCCTTCGATTCGTGCATTTCAGCAGCACTATGGCAGAGTCGGTGTCATTCAATGGGATGCCCATCATGATGTACGAAACTTAGAGGATGGCGGAAGAACAAATGGGACTCCTTTTCGAAGTCTGATTGAGGGTAGTTTTTTAAAAGGGGAAGACCTTACCCAAATCGGAATACGCGATTATGCGAATGCAAAGGAATATCACGAATATGTAAAAAACAAGGGAGTGGTCGTCTATACGATGGATGATGTCGATCACCTTGGCATAGTTCCCATCATTCAAAATGAAATGGAGCGATTAGCGCAAAAGGTTGATTTTATCTATCTTTCAGTTGATATGGACGTTGTGGATCAAGCCTTTGCTCCAGGTTGCCCGGCAATTGGACCAGGTGGTTTCACATCAAGGGAATTACTTTTGAGTATCTCAGAAGCGGCAAGACACCCAAAAGTAAAAGCAATGGATATTGTTGAAATTGATCCATCTAAAGATGTTCGCGATATTACGAGCAGACTTGCAGCACATGCGATGATGAGGTTTATGTATACGTAAACAAGAGAATACTATTTTTAAAGGGAGATGACAAGTAAGCATCTCCTTTTCACATGCAAAGGGGAGAGTCATCGTGAGAGATCATTTTCAAATGATTCTTAAGCAAATTGAAAAGGAATACGACGTGAAAATTCTTTTCGCGTGTGAAGCCGGAAGCCGAATTTGGGGAATTTCGTCTGAGGAAAGCGATTATGATGTTCGTTTTATTTATATACATAATACCGACTGGTACCTTTCGATTGATCAACAACGGGATGTGCTTGAGTTTCCAAAAACTGATAAAGTAGATGTCCAAGTAGACCATTTAGTAGATATGAGTGGTTGGGAGCTAACGAAGGCTCTTCGACTTTTTCGAAAATCAAATCCTTCACTTTTGGAATGGTTACATTCAAATTTAATCTATTATGAAGATAAATCTTTTATCAAAAAAATGAAACAACTTGAACCAGACATCTTTTCACCCATTCCATGCATGTACCACTATGTGAAAATGGCAAAGGGAAACTTCAAAACCATTCAAGAAAAAGGACCACATTTAAAAACTTATTTAAACGTTATTCGTCCATTATTAATGGCTAAATCCATTGAAAAGCACAACAAAATGGCTAGCCTTGATTTGAATGAACTAATTAGTGATCTATTACCGAATAACGACCTAAAACAAAGCATAGAACAATTGATAAAAATGAAGTCTTCTGGTCAAAAACTCACTAAACAACTAACAGTAGTAGACAAATTTATTGATTTAGAAATCCAGCATCTAGAACAATACGTATCAAAGCTAGAATCCGATATTCCAAACCCAACACCTCTGCTTAATCAACTTTTTAGAGAAACATTAGCAGAGATATAGAAATGATATAGGTCCGCCAAGCGAATTTCTAGAATCCTGGTCTTGCTATTTAGGGGTAACAATGTTATCCCTTTTCTATGCAATTTTTTCATCTGAATCTATTTCAATTTTCTTTAAATGTTTTTGTCTTACATCCCAATAATAAACTCTAGGAAGTCCCCAATGCAGCCAATATTCATGAACCATAGTTGCTCCGACAAACAAAATCATTTGCATTTCTACTTGTTTCATTCAAATCGCCCCCTCTAAAAGAGTATACGGATTGAAACAGTTGTCCAATAACCAAAGATATCGCAGATACATGAAAATTATGGGCGATAGCACAAAGCATCATAAAACAAAAAAACCTATTCCAAAGATTTCAGCCTAGGAACAGGTCAAATATGTACTGGTACGCAATTGAGTTATTTGTTTTTACGCTTTTCACGTGCGGCCTTTTTCCGAGCTTTTTTACTCATGCCTTGTTCTGCACCAAATTCCGTGTCCATACTATTCGCCCCTGTTTGTGGCTGATTACTCTTATTTTTATTTGCCATTTTTCATAACCTCCTTTCATATTTAATACGCTGTTTGGTATGTACTTTATTTCCTATATTTTACAGCGTCATGTATATCATGGATGAATAGTAGAAAAATATACAAATTTCGACAAAAAGCTGTTTTGAAAGTAGTTTTTTAGTAAAATAATCAACATATCGAGCAAAGAAGGGATTTTGAAATCATGACATCTTATCTTGTAATTGGGGCTGGAATTTTGGGTGCGTCAACCACCTATCATC
>NZ_JBALOX010000165.1:0-10942 GCF_036965165.1 Bacillus sp. JJ1521
TTTATTAATGATAAATATACAACTTACTGATGATTTTTTAAACGAACAAGAAATACAAAAATTAAAAAAATTATTTAAATGTGCTGATAATGAAGAATTAAATTTAGCATTAAAAAATATTGCTCTTGCAGCACTAACGGAATATAAGGAAATGCTACTTGGCAAAGGTTTACCTACAAGGGCAGATGAAATAAAACAACATAGGTTGTTCCATCTAGTAAAACACTACTTTCAAGGGGTTATCCCTACAGAAGCTGATGTTTCATCAATGTTTCAATTAACAGAAACAGAGAGTAGAGCGTTGATTAGAAATGTAAGAACTAGATTCAGATATCAGTTGGAGTCTGAAATACTGAATACACTTCAACAAACAATAGTTTCAGCTGAATTTAACAACGAAGTCTATCATGTTGTAATACAGTCAGATAATGTATTAGAAGAGCTTAATAGATTAGTAAGTACAAATGCACCGCAATTAGATCCAATTACAAAAGTTAGAGGTAGTGCAAGGAAATATCAAATCTCTGAAGATACTTATGTTTTATTAACTAACGCTTTAGGTATTAATCAAGAAGTAGCTGCAACGGAGCAAGAAAATGAATGATGAATTAAATTCAATATTAAACGATTCTTTTGGTGCAATAAGTATTCTATTAGTATTCGTTACGGTCTTATTTGGTATAAGGTACCCTGAAATAAAAACGGTTTTGGATGAACCTTTGCAAACTGATAAGCCAAAAGCATTAGAAAAACAAAAGAAGAAGATAAAGAGTGATCTATTAATTAAATGGATACCAGTTGTAATATTAATTTTTATTGTAGTATATTCAATGACCCCTTTGGCTATTAAAACAATGCTTAATTCTACAATATCACTATTTAATTTTGATTTTATTAGGACCTCTTTTATATTAATTTGGTACTTCAATATAGCTTTCTTATTGATTTCATTAAAAATAATAGTAAGGCTGATTATAAAAATTAGGGAATAAAAAGTATCTATGAATTTGTAAGTTGATTCTAATGAGTGTTTAAGTAATCATTAGGTCTCTTAGGTTTATGTTATGGGGGATGTATATTAGGAATTAATAATCTCTTAGTTTAGAAGAAATTAAGAGATTAATTATATAAAATNNAAATTATAGAGAAATAAAACCTTTCGGAGGTTATTTAATGGAAAAGAACGAACTATTACTTTTTAAAAAGCCAACAGATGCTGTTGGAGCGAATAGAGGATTTATTTATCAGTATTTAAAAACGCTTGTCCTATGGTTGAAAAATTACCGCAATAACAAAGATATGAACATTTATTGTGAAGTAGAAGATGATATTAAAGAAAGTGAAGAAGGTTTTAATAGGGTTAATTATACTCAACTAAAATGTTACAGCTCTGTTTTGAGTTTAAAAAATGAAGATGTTCAAAAATCTTTATATAATTTTTTTATCTTATTCTTAATAAATAAAGAATATGAGGGAACATTTGCATTTGAAACAAATACCTCTATATCCCGTAATGACAAACTCTTATCTAATTGGTCATTTGAAGCTGGGCGTTTAGATTTACATCCTGAATTGCTGGAAGAGAGTATATCAAAAACGAGAGAAATTCTAATGAGTGAATTAGATAAATATAGAAAATCAAAAGAGACAGCACTCCAGAAAAACATTAATGAAAAAAATGGGAAAATTTTAAAAGAAACAGATTACAAAAGGAAAGAAAAATATCTTCAAGAAGTTGAAAAATGGGGTACTGAGTTAAGAGAATACACCTTAAAAGTGGAGGAATTAAAAAAAGAAATTAATAATAATGAGAAACTTGAAATTTTCGTTAATCGAATACAATGGGAATTCAATAATATTAGTGCAGATGATAGTTTAAAAGCATTGGAAACAAATGCAAAGGATATTTTAAGTGATATTTTGAGAGACGATAGTGATCCTTATATTTATTTTTGTCGGTTACTTACAGAGGTAAGTATTAAAGCAACAAGTGAAAATAAAGAGGAACGGATGTTAAATAATGAATTGCTTAAGAAAATTTTAAATGAGACTGATGATGAAATAAATGAACGTATCTCAAAAGTATTAATGAATAATTGGGAAGATTGTTTAAGAACGGGCCTAGATGGTATACATGGGCATCTAGAGGAAATTGGACAAAAGCTTGAGAAAAAAATTGATGATCTAAGTTCTACAAATAGTAAAGAAAAATATTTAGAGGAATATGCATTAGTAGACCTACCTTCTAAAGAAGACGAAGAAATAGAAAGCTTTCTTACTAATGAACAAAATGACCACCAAAGTAAATTAGAATTGAAAATACAAAAAATGGAGAATGTTGATTTAGACATGAAAAAATCCTTCTTAGAATTGGGAACAGAATATCGATGTCGATATCTAATATATATTGAAGAATTAAAGTTGACTTCTACAAAGTCTTATCAGGCTGTTAAAAAGCTAGAATCAAAGGTCCAAAGAATGTGTACACGCCATACCATGGGATTAACTAAAAACGAAAAAACTAAATCTAATGAGGTTTACTCTGAATTAGAAGACAACTTGGATGTTCTTTTAAATGAGTTTAATTTTGAGTTGATGAAAAATGGAATAAAGGTAGATTCTGATATTATTACTGGCCAAATGTTTCATATGGCAGCAAAGTGTTCGTTGAGATGGCATAGGGAGGTTCAAGTCGGATGACCCAAAAAATGAACTCATTAAAGGAGTTTTTCAACCATTTGCGTCACTACGAACTTAAAATGGAGACAGTCCCCTTAAAAGAACAAAAGGATTATCAACATCCTGATGATGATTTTGATTTTCATGCATACCGAATTTTATTATTAATTTTCATCTGTGGTCTTTCAAAACCTGGATATTTTGATAACCCTACTATTTATGGCCGAGGTAANNGATTTCTTAATTCGGTATCCCTTTTATCTAGAAAAAGCATTAAGAATTAAGAATAAAGAAAACAGAATAAAAGATTTAGTAATAAAGTCATATGAAACTGAGGAAGCGTTCTCTCCTATGATTCGTTATATTAGAGGACCTTGGGATCACAAATATCCTGACATTCTTAACTACATGGTGAGTAAAAATTTAATTACTGTTCATTTTTCTTTTTTCAACAAAACTCAAAAAGCTTTTTGTATTACTTTAACTGACTTGGGTTTAGAAGTAGCTGGAAAGATACAAAAAGAAGAATCCCTATGGACAAAAAGAATGGATACAATAAATTCACTCTTTAGAAAAGATGCGCAAAACCAAACGATTGAACTGTTTATAAGACAATATTTTTCAACATTAATATTAGGTAATGCAGGTGAATGAAGATGTTTATAGAGGCTGTTAAAATTAGAATTATAGGGGAAAGTGGAAAAGAATTTGGAAGATATGTAAACTTTAAAAATAAAAATGCAATTAAAGAAATCAGTATGATTTTTGGAAAGAATACTTTTGGAAAATCTACCTTGATTAATAGTATTGTCTATGCTTTAAAGGGTGAGGATATTTATAGTAAAAATAAATTTCCAATAAATTACAATATTATTTTAGAACAATTTTTAGGGGACAAAGTTAAAAATGCCGAAGTATATCTTCAATTATTTAACCAAGGCAAGAGGGCAGTTGTTCTTAGAGATGCAACAGATAAAGAAGAAGCAGCAATTGTTTTTTACGATGTTACTTTAGGAGAAAAGGATAATAGTATAACCTTATCTAATAAGGCATTGTTAAAAGAATACTATAAAATGACTAAGGATAGGAATTTGATTGGAAACAAAACTTATCAAGAATTTCTATTCTCATTTTTTAAGATTGACCCAATTAGAAAAGTAACAGAAGAAAACAATGAAGAAGGATTAATATTTTATATACAAAATTTACTTCCTCTTTTTGTTATTGTTCAAGAAGCATGGACAGATATACAAGCAATTAATCCTCGTTATTCAATTAAGGCGGTAAAAGAGACAGCGTTTGAAGTCATTATGAAGCTATCTTCGTCACATGTGGCAAAGTACGATTATTTGTTAGAACAGTATCAAAGTCAGCTTAGGCAAAAATCAAACTCGATAAATGATTTAAAAGAGGTAGTTCAATTATTAAAGTACAATGATAGAGAAGAAATTGAAAAAGAAATTTCCCATAATAATGGAATACTTCAGGATATGAATGAAAAACTTAATCGTTTAGAAACTGGCAAACAAGTAGTAGATAATGTATTAAGTACCATCAGGGCAAAGTTTAAACATGCAAACTTAATTGTCAAGAGATATGAACAATCTTTTACTTTACTAAAAAGAGAAATCTCAGAGTACGAATATTACATAAATAAAATTCAATATGATATTGAGAAAAATGACAAATTGAAGACAGCAAAGAAATTAATCGGCATTCTTCCAATAGAAAAATGTCCAAGATGTATGAATAAAGTCACCCTGGATGAAGAATCGGAACTTTCAACAGCTCATTGTAGTTTGTGTGGTAGCGAGATGCAAAGTGTGGACAACACCAAGTTAACATTAGAATATTTAAAGGATGAACTTTCTGACTTTAAGCGACTTTTAGTGTTAAAACAAGAGGCGCTCCAAGAGATAGAAGGAAAACTGATCTCAGCCCGTTTTGAATTAAAAGAAATAAAAAATCAAATGGATGAATACGACGACTCTTTAAAGCCAAAAACCTTAGAGCAATATGCTTACTATTCAAGAGAAATTGGGAGAATTTCCAATGCAATAAAAGAACTTGAAAGAGATAAGGAAATTATATTAAAGTTTGAAAAACTAGAAAACGAAAAAAGTGAATTACAGGAAAAAATTGATGATTTAAAAGCAAAGAAAAGGGCAGCGGTAAACAATCAGGAACAAGATAAAAAGAAATTTCGATTTTTCGAAAAAGAATTTAAAAAATTGTTAATAAAAATGGATTTCTTAAGACAAGGGTTTGAAGAAAAAAGAATCCAGGAAATCAAAGAAGACTTAAAGAAAAAAGCAGGACAAGAAGAGAAACAGGAAACAGTAATTCAAGGGATATATAAAAAAATTGAAATAGATAAGAAGGATTACAATCCAAAAATTGAGGGGATGAATCTATATAATATTACATCCAGCAGTGGCTTGATTCGAATCATCTTATCCTACTATACTGCGTTATTGAAAACAGCACTTGAGTTTAAATTAGATACTAATCATCCTTTTTTATTGATATTGGATGAGCCTAGACAACAAAATCTAGATATCGAGACATTTAATGCATTTTTGGAGGAATTATACAGTTTACAGAAAACACACTCAAATCAATTTCAAATAATATTGGCATCATCAGAAAAAGGTTTGTGCAAGGATAAAGACATACTTTTACATTTAAGTGAGGATAATTATTTATTAAAAGAACTTATTGAAAAATAAAGTTCAACTTTACTTGGAATTAAAATTATCAATCCTAGTATCAGAAATTTAGTATCTTATTTTGATATTTTAAAAAGATACTCTAGACGTGGTTATTTAGTATATATCAAATTTATTTCTGTAAAGAAGACCATTGTTATAAAATTTCTGTTGTAAACCACCAGCACCCCATGTGTTGCCTGCTACACTCGGCACATGTAGAAGCGGTCGCGTTATTGGTGTTGAAGTAGTCGTGGACTATTTCAAACTTGTCAAAGCGGTATTGAATGGATGTCGAATTATAACCCAAATTAATAAGCATAAAGACTCTGAATTCGTAAAAAAATTTCTACGAATTCGGGGTCTTTTTTAGTATATATAAGATCTAATACAAGAACGTAGTAATGTGCCCAACAGCAGACGAGTTTGCTTCTCTCTTAAAGATAGGAATTATAGATAATTATAACTTTACTAGAAATATATATAGAATAACGTGATGAACATGAACCTTTTTAGTGTGTTTGAACATAAAAATTTTTTTGAATTACTTAATCTTGAAACAACAGCATTTAAAAGTTTAATGGAAATCTTGTACATTATACAGGTTGTTCAGGATCGATTTACGTATTTGTATACAAACCAAGCTGGAAACTTTATTTCGATTACAAGGAATTTAACTTATTCATGTTTTTAGGTAAGATGATGCAGTAGAAGAATTAAAAAGAAATAAGATAAGGGTAAAAATCTTAGATTTGCTACTAATGAATAAAAGACTAACCAGAAGGAAAAATATTTTTTGCAAGAGTCAGAAAATTAATTGACTAATACTTATATGTTTTTTATAATACTCCATATAACTACACATAAACATAATATAAATACATAAAATTACACAAAAAGTGTGGTTTCTATTTTAAATCGAAATTAGGATTGGGTATTAAGTAGAAAATGTGTTAGAAGGAGGGGTTGCTGCAATAATTGTTTAGCACTTCTAAGTGAAGTTTCTATTAATCTTGTATGTTTAATGATTACTTTAAGGGGGAAGAATTTTGCAAACGAATTATATTTTTGTTGGGGTGCTGTTAGTTGTTCTTTTGTATGTTGCTTATCAATCGTCAAGAAGAATAAAAACGTATAATGATTTTAACTTAGCAGGACGAAATACTGGTTTATTTGCACTTGTATGTACGCTTGGAGCGGCAGAATTTAATACTGCTACCTTAATAGGAGGTGCTTCTGTTGCATATCTTTATGGTACTGTTGGAATATGGTACACATCGCTCATCTTCATACCTGTTTTTGGAATCTATGCTTTAACTGTTGCAAAAAGATATAGTCGGCTCAAAATTTCGACAATTGCAGAATTCTTTGATAAGAGATATCAGGGAAAAAACAGCGAACTATTAAGAGGAATTGCGACCTTTGTTACCCTATCCTTTACATGGATTGCTCCTGCTACTTATTTAGCTGGATTGTCGGTAATTGGAAATGTATTGTTAGGCATACATCCCTTATGGATTGTAATCGGTTTAACCACAATATGTTTATTCGTTAGCCTTTCTGGGGGATTACTAACAGCCATCTGGGCAGATATTATTTCTTATATTATGATATTAATTGGTATGCCAATTCTTTTCTTTATTGGTTGGAAAGCAGCAGGAGGATTTAGTTCTTTACCAAGTGTATTTGAACCACAATACCTCTCTTTTGAACCAATATGGGATTTAGAAAGTTTTGGATTTGCTGCAGTTTTAACTTGGTGTTTACAAAACATCCTATTATATGTAGCTGCACCGTGGTATGGGCAAAGAATTTTCTCAGCTAAAAGTGAAAAAGTTGCATATAGAGGTATGATAATAAATACGATTTTGATTACCTTACTTTATGGATTGGTAGCAGTTGCAACTATGTTCTCAAGAGTAGTCATGCCCAACTTAGATAAATCAGAAGTAGCGCTACCTACCCTTATACTTAATTATACATCTCCATTTTTACAAGGCTTCTTACTTGTAACCTTAATACTAGTAGGAGTAAGTACGATGATTGCAATTTGGAATTCAGCAGTTTCAATAGTAATCAATGATTTATATAAAAGATATTTAGCAAAAAATAAATCTGAAAAACACTATATTATGTCAAGTAGAATTTGCTTTATTATATTGGGCATATCGACAATAGTATTTGCATTAACATTTGTAGGGAATATTTTATTGGCTCTAACGTATATCTCAGTTTTTACAGCATTACTTGCATTCCCGATTTTAGCAGGTTTCTATTGGAAGCGCTTCAACACAAGCTCTGCACTATGGTCTTTAATTGTTGGAGTAGTTTATGTAACAATTGCGTTGTTAAATAGTTTTCCTTATCATTTAATTAGTCCAATTGGAGTTTTGTTAAGTGTTATTGTTGGAACAATAATAGCTTTTACATCAAAACAAGAGTCAACGGAACTTTATATAAAAGAATTCTATAATGTTGTAGGCAGTCCGCTTATCGGAAATAAGATTCCTATCGTCAAAGATGATTCATTTACAAAGGTGAATTAATTTTGGATATAGTGACGAATAGTAGGTGATTCAAAAATTTGAAAGGAGTACTTTAATGACACATTCATTTATTGCTTCATATGATTTTGGGACGAGTGGAGTTAAAGCAACTTTTATAAATCTTAAAGGAGAGGTATGCGGTTCTTCGGACGCAACCTACTCCCTCATTACCCCTAATCCAGGATGGGCGGAACAAGATCCAAATGAATACTGGAGTGCCGCTTGTCTTGCAACAAAAAAAGTAATGAAAAAATTGGGGGCTTCACCAAGTGAGGTTCAAGGTATCGTTTTCGGAACACAATGGAAAGGGATTATTCCGATAGATGAGGATGGTGAAGTTCTTTATAATACAATTATTTGGTTAGATGGACGTGCAGATAAGCAAGCAAAAATCCTAAATAATAGATTAGGTATTAATGCAATGTATGACAGGGAATATTGGCCGAAACTTATGTGGATTAAAGAAGAAATGCCGGAATTATACAATAAAACAAAATGTTTCCTAGAAGTAAATTCATATTTAAAATTTTTGGCTACTGGTGTGAAAGCTGTTGATTTGACAAATAATTTTATTCTTTCCACTAACCAAAATTTACAAGACTATTATAATCGTATTCTGGTAGCCTCAGGATTAGATAAAGAAAAGTTTCCGCCATTGGTTTTACCTACAGAACTGGTAGGAGGATTAACTGAAAAAGCTTCAGAAGAACTAGGCTTAGACCCTGGAACTCCTGTGTTTGGAGGTTGTGGTGATATTCCGGCAATTGCCATTGGTTCAGGCAGTAGTCGTTTAGGAGGAAATCATATTTACTTAGGTTCCTCAGGGTGGTTTGGCACTGTAATACCTGAAAGAAAAAGCGATATTGGAGAATTATATCAAACATTTGGTATGGACAAAGATCTAATGATTTACCCGATTCAGTCCGCTTGTATGACATTGAATTGGGCAATTAGTCAATTTTATAAAGTTGAAAAAGAAATTATGGGTGAAGACATTTTCACTCTAATTGATAAAGAACTAGCAGACGTACACCCTGGGTCATTAAATATGATTGCAACACCTTGGATACATGGAGAACTCCGTCCACTATCAAACAATGCAAAAGCTGTTTTTTTTAATATAACGAATCAACATGAACGCCGACATTTTTTATCCGCGATTATGGAGGGAATTTGTTATATGTTGCGTTGGAAGATTGAAATATATCAAAGAGAAACAGGAAAATCATTAGATTCAATCAATGTGGTAGGCGGTGGGGCATGTAGTGATCCTTGGATGCAAATAATGGCTAACGTTCTTCAAATCCCTGTGTCTGTCCCAAGTAATCCACAACATGCTGGTGCAGTAGGCGCAGCGTATTGTGCAATGATTGGTTTGGGGATCTATGAAGATTTTGAAGAAGCTGATGAAAGAATAATGAAAGATAGGATCTTTTTACCCCGAGATGAACATTTAGCAACATATGATAGATTATTTAGTGTTTTTAAACGAATATACCCAAGTTTAAAAGATATGTACGAAACACTTAATAATCATGTAAATGCCGAAGATGTGATAACAAGTAAACTTTAAACTCTACTAACAAATAGAAAAACCTACATTGGAGGAAGGGTATTGAAAATAGTAATAGCTGAGTTCCATCAAGAATCAAATAGCTTTAATCCAGTTCCTTGCACACTGGATTATTTCGAAAGAGGACGAATTTATGAAGGGGAAGATATTAGGGAAAATTTGTCAGATAAACCTTGTGCAATTGCTGGGATCCTTGATGCTATTGATGAAGCGAATGTGCAAGCCATTCCTGCATACTCAATGTTTACTATGAGTGGGGGACCGGTCGATCATGCTGTTGTTGATCATTTTATAAACAAGGTAATAAATTATATTCAAAATAATAACCCTATTGATGGTGTTTTTTTATCCTTACACGGTGCAACTCAAACAACTGAATATGAGGACTGTTCTGGTATTATTATTGAAGAGTTAAGAAAAATAATCGGTGAAAAAGCTGTAATTGCAGTATCGTCAGACCTTCATGCAAATATCACACCAAAAATTGTACAAAACAGTTCAATTGTTTGTGCTTATCATACGTATCCACATTTGGACCACTATGAAACAGGATATCGTACTGCGAAATTAGGCTTATCGTACCTTTTAGATGAAGTGAAACCAAAAATGGTACGTGTTGGTATTCCAATGATTGTTCCTGCCAGTACATATTCTACGATGTCAGGGCCATTTTCTGAATTAATGGAGTATGCAAAGTCACTTATTAATAATGGAGAAGTTCTTGATTTTTCAATTTATCAAATGCAACCCTGGTTGGATGTTATAGATGGTGAGTCTTCTATCATTGTAATTGATAATGATGAAAAGAATGCACTAAAACACGCACAAGAGCTTGCACAAAGATTATTCGATATGCGTGGAGCCTTTCAACCTAACTTGCATACTATTGAAGAAGTTATTACCATTGCTGAACAAAATACAGAAGAAATACCTGTTATTTTAGTAGATTCTGCTGATTCCACAAATGCTGGGGCAACGGGTGACAGTGTTGAAGTGGTAAGGAAAATAATAGAAAGCAATTCAAATGTTAAAACAGCAATAGCAGTTGTGGATGCGAATGCTGCAAATCTGTCTCACAAACTGGGAGTTGGAAATAATGCAACTTTTACAATTGGTGGCACAAGGTTCCCTGATGTGAATAGACCACTCCAGGTAGAAGCTTATATTAAGTCCTTACACGATGGCATTTTTGCTCAAGAGGGTCCAGCAGGAAAGGGGATGGTAAATAACATAGGACCATCCGCAGTTCTTAAGGTAGGTAATATTGATATTTTAGTATGTCATCATATCTTTGGGAATGGTGATCCTCAATTGTTCCGTGCTTTTGGTTTGGAACCGAAATCCTATCAATTAGTAGTAGTGAAAGCATGTACCTCTTTTAGAGCTGCATATTCACTGTTTACTAATAAAATATATGAGACAGATACGCCAGGTGC
>NZ_JBALOX010000166.1:0-249 GCF_036965165.1 Bacillus sp. JJ1521
CTCTCAAAGAAGAGGTCTGCTTCCTCTTGGATGTAGTCCTCGTCCACTTTTTCAGGAAGTGTAGGCAATTCCTTCAATGTCTTTAATCCAAAATACTCTAAGAATTCCTTTGTCGTGCCATATAAAATAGCTCTTCCAGTGCCTTCAACACGTCCTACCTCTTTGATTAACGCTTTTGCCGTTAAAGTATGAATCGGTCTTTCTGTCTTTACCCCACGAATTTCTTCCACTTCCGCTCTTGTAATCGGC
>NZ_JBALOX010000166.1:268-8235 GCF_036965165.1 Bacillus sp. JJ1521
GTTTTTTCAAATAACCAGCATGATCTTTTTTTGTAGTGAGTTGATAGGTTCCAGCAACTTCAACTAGATTTATACCTCGTCCTGGTTGACTGTATCCATCTTTCAACTCGCCTACGATATCCAATACGGTGCTCTCATTTATTTCTAAGACGGTTGCCATTTGTTTTAATGTCAATCCTTCGTCTCCAGCTGCAAAAAGTAAACCTTCGACAATGGCTTTCCAATCAATTAATTTCATGACTAATAATCCCTTTCCATACTCGATATATAAATTTCTGAAAAATTGTTCTGCTGTTCGATTAACACAACATTTTTTTTCATTAATTCAAGAAGCGCAAGGAATGTAACAACAATATGGTTTTTATCATCATATGGAAAAAGCTCTGTGAATTTCTTTTTTCCACGGTACCCTTTTAATTCGTTAATAATTTCTTTCATCCTTTTTTCGATAGGTATTTCTTGTCTCGTAATTCTTGTTGACAAAGGCTTCTGCAATTTTTTGCGACGCATTAGCTTTTGAAGCGCGCCAAGCATGTCATAGAGATTGACATCTAAAGAATGATCGATGGCGACATCCTTAGTAAATTCACTTAAATCACTAGGGGCCTTTGTAAACAATTGGGAACGTTCTTCTTCTAAAACTTTGAGATCTTCTGCAGCATTCTTATATTTACGGTATTCAATTAGTCGATTCATCAAATCTTCACGCGGATCTTCTTCAAATTCAAACTCGGAATCTCCGTCGATAAGTTCTTCTTCCTGTTTTGGAAGCAACATTTTACTTTTAATTGCTAAAAGTGTTGCAGCCATAACCAGGTATTCACTTGCAATATCTAATTGTAATACTTTCATTGCATGTATATACATTAAGTATTGTTCTGTAATTTCTGCAACTGGTATGTCATAAATATCAATTTCTAATCGATTGATTAAATGTAAAAGAAGGTCTAACGGACCTTCAAAAGTGTCAATTTTTACGCTGTAATGTAAATCCACGCTCATCTCACCAAAAATACCCTTCATGACAGTTTCATATACCTCTATTTTAACACAATCAAATGCGCCTTTGCGTATTTTGCGCCCAATTTTTTTAGGCCCACACCTTGTGGGTCACAAAGACGTGACCACAGGACGTGGCGCTCTTAGTCTTTGATCCCCTAATGCTCGAAAAATTTCCATTAAAAAATCGTGGCATCCGCCGGAGGCATTAAGTTTAATCAGCAGAATTTGAAGACTTCAAGCTGATTAAAGGTAAGAGTATAGAACATAATGACCATTCAATCCACACTGGATTTTGGTATTTGCCACAATTTTTTTTTGAAAAACTGATGTTATATATGGACACCAGCCCACACAAGAAGTGGTATTAGTCATATGATAACTGTGTAACCAAGAATATTAAGGAGGTATTTTAAATGAGTGGCGGATATGGATTTGGAGGCGGATTTGCCTTAATCGTAGTATTGTTTATTCTGTTAATTATCGTTGGTGCAGCTTGGTTTTAATTAAAAATTAAAATTGACGATAAAGTGTTCAGCATATTGCTGAACACTTTATTTTTCCCATGTTGTGGGTGCATTTAATGTGTTAAACTACTTTACATAGTAATCAAATGCGCCTTAGCGTATTTGCGCCCGATTTTTTTAGGCCCACACGTTTGTGGGTCACAAAGACGTTGCATCAGGATCTGGCGTTCTTAGTCTGAGTTCCTTAATTTCAGTCGGACTTTGAACCCCGACTGGATTGTATACCCCTATAGCATTCATCACCACTTGAATTAGTAAGGGACCTCTACTGAATAAAGTTAAAAGGATGTGTGATCCCACTTGTACCCACAAGCATTTATTGATTATTTAATTCATTTTCACTGTGACCGCGATTATTTTGAATGCCATGAAATTTTGGAAGATCATTGGAAGGAAGACCCTGTTCCTGAAAGAAAGACATATTGGGTAGGTTTAATTCAGATTGCGGTATCACTTTATCACTACCGCCGCAAAAACACAGCCGGTGCACTCAAAATGATGAAAAGCGCTCTTAAGATTTGTAATGAGCATAAATCTGAATTAGAACAATTAGGCTTTCAGGTTGATAAACTGATTGAACTTTTACAAAAGAAATTTCATGATATTGAAAATGGCTCACCATATGAAAGTATAAATTTACCGTTAACAGATAATAATCTACTTTCAACTTGTATTTCACAGGCTACCGAATCCGGGAAATCATGGGGAGAAGCAAGTGATTTATCAAATCAAGAATTAATTCATAAACATACTTTACGCGACAGAAGCGATGTGATTGCCGAACGGCAAAAACAATTCCTCTTGAAGCAGAGCATACGAAGCAAAAACTAAAAAGGACAGTCTTATGACTGTCCTTCTTGGCAATTTTCATCCTCTGAGAAATCACATTTCTCAAAGAAAGCTGCTGTATGTTCATTTGGTCGTAACTCACGATCTGGAAAATGCTCTTTTAGCGCCTTCACCATCTTCTTACCAATACCTTGGTACCGATGAGATGGATTCACACAAATATGTTGAATTTCAACAAGATCCCCGTCATGGATTGTTGTTCCGATAATTCCTACAATATCTTCTTCTTTCCATAAGAATAGCTGCTGTGTATCATCCTCTTCATATTGCTTCATCGTTGCTTGCAGGTTCTTTAAGTCCTTTTCGGTCGGCATAAATGAAAGAAGCCCCATTGCGATTTTCTCATAATTCTTTTTATAACGAATTAACATATAAATCCCTCATTATCGAAAAACTTTCCAAATAGTATAACCATTACTACTTTTGGACTAACCTTAATATTTTAATTAAGAGTACCATTAACCAAGTTATTTTTCCATAGTCTTTTCGCAATACCCTTAAATTTAAATTATATCCAAAACCTTTTATATCTATACAAACTCTTGGAATTATTCAAATGAACGAGCTAGGTTCGCCATTTCAATTGCAGATACAGCAGAATCCCATCCCTTATTTCCTGCCTTTGTTCCCGCTCTTTCGATTGCTTGTTCAATTGTATCAGTTGTTAAAACACCGAACATAACTGGCTTTCCTGTTGCTAATGAGGTTGAAGCTAATCCTTTCGCTACCTCGTTACATACAAAATCATAATGGGAAGTAGAGCCTCTAATGACAGTACCTAATGCAATAACTGCGTCATATTTACTTGATTCAGCCATTTTTTTAGCAATTAAAGGAATTTCAAATGCACCTGGAACCCAAGCAATTTCAACATCCTCATCGGCAACACCATGTCTCTTAAGTCCATCAAGAGCTCCGGTTAATAACTTTGCTGTTATAAATTCATTAAAACGTGCAACGACAATCCCTACTCTTAAACCTGTGCCAACTAAGTGTCCTTCATAAATTTTATTCATTATGAACCTCCTGTGTTATTAGTTTTTTGTTTTATTTTATAAAAAATGTTTCATTGCCTATTCATTTATTGTAAGTTGTTGATTTTGCTTACGATAATGGATGAGTTCCTCAATCGTAATCATTTTTAGGTTAAATTCATTGGCAATCTTACGCAGATCATGAACTCTCGCCATGGTTCCGTCTTCTTTCACAATTTCACAAATTACTCCAGCAGGCTCGGAACCACATAGGGCCGCCAAGTCAACTGCTGCTTCTGTATGACCTGCTCGAACGAGGACCCCTCCTTCCTTTGCTATTAAAGGAAAGACGTGACCTGGTCTTTTGAAATCAGATGGTTTTGAGTCTGGGTTGAGCAACTCCATTATTGTTTTTGAACGTTCAATTGCACTTATACCGGTTGTACTCGTTTTATGATCGATGCTTACGGTAAAAGCAGTTCCATGTGGGTCCGTATTATGTGTTACCATCGGATCAAGATTTAATTTTTTCGCTAACGAATTTGTAATAGGAGTACATACGAGTCCGCGTCCATGTGTAATCATAAAATTAATGACCTCTGGAGTTGCTTGATCGGCAATCGCGATAAAATCTCCTTCATTTTCACGATTTTCATCATCACATACTATGACTACTTTTCCCTGTTTTAGGTCGGCAAGTGCATCTTCAATTGGATCAAACATTGTTATCCCCCCTTTTTTATTTAAAACCATGTTCTTCTAAAAAGCTTGCGGTGATCTTTGATTTTGTTGATTTTTCGTTTCCAAAAGAACGTTGCATGAACTGACTTACATATTTCCCGAGCATGTCACATTCGATGTTTACAATGTCTCCTACACCCTTTTTATGCAAAATCGTTTCGGATAACGTATGAGGGATCAAAGAAATAGTAAACGTATTTTCGGTAAGTCCGAATATAGTTAGGCTTGTCCCGTCCACTGTAACCGAACCTTTATAGATCATAAATTGAACAAGTTCTTCAGGAATTTCAATTTCATAATACACGGCATTCCCTTTTGGTTCTTTTCGAACAATTTTTCCGATGCCATCAACATGACCTGAAACGATATGACCTCCAAAGCGGCCACCCACAGACATTGCTCTTTCTAGATTGACAGGAGATTGTTGTCGCAATTCACGTAATGAAGTTGATTTAATCGTTTCTGGCATCACATCCACAGTGAAACCATCAGAAGTAAATTCCGTCACTGTTAAACAAACTCCATTGACCGAAATGCTATCACCTAAGTTTACATCCTCGAGAATTTTTTTTGCCTGAATCACCATTTCAATTGATTCCTGCGATCCATTTATCGCTTTAACTTTCCCAATTTCTTCTACAATCCCTGTAAACATGTTTTCACCTCTATCTCGGTTCTGCTACGATTTTAACGTCTTCTCCGAGTTGTTCCACAGATTTAATGGTTAATTGTAATGCATCATCGATGGATTCGATTCCAGTACCACCAATAGACGTCGGTGCAAGTTTTCCACCAAATAATTTTGGTGCAAGATAGACGATAACTTGGTTAACAGCCTTTTCCTTTAAAAAACTGCCATTCACTTCGGCACCGCCTTCTACATATATAGAGGAAATACCTTCTTCACCTAGAAGTGTAAGAATCGATTTAATCGACAAGGTAGGCTCTTGTAATTGTAGGATTCGGACACCTTTTTTCTCATTGAATCCATTTATTTTTTCTTGATCGGCTTTGTCGGTAACAATAATCCAAGTTTCTGCTTNNGTGAATCTAGGGGTGTTCTAAGGGATGAATCCAAGATGATTCGAATCGGATTTTTGCCTGTCCCATTCGGAAGCCTAGTTGTTAAACTCGGATTATCTACAAGCACTGTGTTAACCCCTACAAGAATGGCATCATGGATGCTTCTATATAAATGAACATCATTTCTTGCAGCATCACCCGTGATCCATTTACTTTCACCGGTAACTGTTGCGGTTTTTCCATCAAGAGTAGTGGCAGATTTCAAGGTTACATAAGGAATTTTTTTATCTAAAAAATGATAAAAAACTTGATTTAATGCATCTGCTTGTTCCTTGCATACCCCGACTTCTACTTCAATTCCCGCTGCTTTTAATTTTGCAATTCCTTTACCAGCAACGAGTGGATTTGGATCAGTTGTCGCAATCACAACCCGTTTCACATGGCTATTCACTAAAAGGTCTGCACATGGAGGTGTTTTTCCATGATGACTACAAGGCTCTAATGTTACATAAGCCGTTGCATTTTGGGCTTTATCACCAGCCATCCGAATCGCATGGACCTCTGCATGTGGTTCCCCGGCTTTTAAGTGTGCACCAACTCCTACCACACGGCCCTCGTTTACAATAACAGCACCGACTACAGGATTGGGCGTCGTTTGTCCAACACCAGCTTTTGCAACATTTATCGCTAAATTCATATAATCTTGATCTCTCACGGATCAACACTCCTTTCTATTATCATGTGCTTATTACAGGGGTTTCTATCTTTGTTTCCAAAACAAAAAGACCTCGGATTGCAATCCGGGGTCTTGGTCGATGTTATTTAAGCAACAGAATATGTATTTTTGTCCAACACAAATAAAGGTATAATGGACAAATTTTTCTTCACATACCGTACTAACATCCTTCTCCCATCCAGACTTTAACTGTCGGCCTTGGATTCTCACCAAAGTCCACCATTTTAAATGAAGATCATGGCTTAGCGCCTTTCAGCAACAAATTGTTGATATTAAAATGGGTCACGGGCTTAGAACAATTGTTCATCACCGTCGGTAAGGAATTTCACCTACCCCCGAAGGAAAACTATTTATTTTTTAGCGATGTAAATCAGTATAACATACATTACTCTTATTTTGTCGAATTAAGCATTATACGATACAGATTATGTATTTTGAGTTCATTAATTACGCTAATACGAGCCAATAAATAACTCCCCATGCAATCGAAATTAAAAGCAAAACAAAAAAAACTGTCCATCTTCCTTTACCCATTTAGGTTCACCTCAAGAATCATTATAGGACAATAAAAAAGACACAACAAGAATGACCTGTTGTGCCCTCTTTCTTATTCTTCCCAAACTTTAACTTCTTTCATTACATCGCCTTGTTTAATTCGGTACACAGATTCTAATCCTTCAATTACTTGACCGAATACAGTGTGTACACCATCTAAATGAGGCTGTGATTCATGTACGATGAAAAATTGGCTTCCACCAGTGTCTCGTCCAGCATGAGCCATTGATAATGCTCCTGGTACATGTTTATGTGGATTTCCTTCTGTTTCACACTTAATTGTATAACCTGGTCCACCAGTTCCGTTTCCACTTGGGCAGCCACCTTGTGCGACAAATCCAGGGATCACACGGTGGAAAGTTAGGCCATTATAGAAACCTTCATTCGCAAGCTTTTCAAAGTTTGCTACTGTTCCAGGTGCTTCATTTGGATATAACTCAATTACGATTTTTTCTCCATTTTCGAATTCAATGCTAGCTTTTTTCATTTGAAACCTCCGCTCGTATTCTTTCGTCAATATGTATTGAACGAGTTCATTTTACTATAAATGGTTGGAATAATCCAATCTGAAAAGGGGGCGATTTTCCTAAATATATAGTTAAAAGATATTTTTGGTAAAGAATATTGTATAATAGGTAAGATGGATAACCTTGTTTTGAACAATTAAAGGAGGAAACTAGTTTGAGATATAAATTCATACTTCCGTTATTACTTGTATTTTCACTCATCTTTCCATCACTTAGCTTCGCAGACGCTATACCTGGAGATGTGATTATTACACTTGGTGAAAACCTAACTGAAACACAAAAAGAAGCAATTCTAAACGAAATGAACGCACCCGACAACCCTCAGATTGTCGTTGTCACAAATGCGGAAGAACATCAGTACCTTGGAAATTATATACCCAAGGCTAGCATCGGAAGCAGGGCTCTGTCTTCAGCTTCGATCACCATTGGAGAAAAAGGTTCTGGATTAGATGTAACCATTTCGAAACATATTACTTTAATTACAGAAGAAATGTATGCAAACGCATTAATTACAGCTGGTGTGAAAGATGCGAAAATTTATGTAACTGGACCTTTTGATGTTTCTGGAACAGCAGCATTAACCGGAATTATTAAAGCTTACGAGATTTCTTCGGATCAAGTAATTCCTGAAGATGTTAAACAGGCCGCCAACGAAGAAATGGTCGAAACGACAAAATTGAGTGAGAAATTTGGTGCAGAAGATGCTGCTGCCTTAATGGCAAAAATCAAAGATGAAATAGCAAAAAATGCTCCAAAAAACGACGAGGAACTACGAACTATCATCGTTAATGCAGCAAAGGATTTAGGAATTACACTGTCAGATGCAGACATACAGCGACTAATGGACCTTTTCAATAAGCTAATGGAGCTCAATATTGACTGGAATCAGGTCGGAGAACAATTAAACCTAGCAAAAGAAAAGCTAACAAACTTTCTGGGTTCTGAAGAAGGCCAAAGCTTTTTAGATAAACTAAAAGACTTTTTTGTTAGCCTGATTGACGCCATTAAGAATTTTTTCAAATAATGTCCATAATGA
>NZ_JBALOX010000167.1:0-12246 GCF_036965165.1 Bacillus sp. JJ1521
ACATAAAGGAAAGAGGTGATCCAATGGATCACCTCTTTTTCTATCCTTTAATTTCCGCCGTTATCATTACCATTGCCGTTATTTCCATTTTGATTACCATTACCATTTCCCCCGTCTGCTGGAGGAGTAGGTGGCGGAGGAGTTACCACTTCTGGTTCAGGCTTATAGTCACCACTCTTAATTAGAGCTGAATTTGCAAGTGGTGTTTCTTTACCAGTAACATCGACGGCAGTGACATAGTAGGCTGCAACGCCGTTTCCAACATTAAATTGTAGATCCTTTGTAGCAGGTATACTACCTATTTTCTTGAAATCTGCAGTAAAATTAGCAGCGCCATAAATTCGATAACCAATTACATCATTGTGTTCATGTTTAGCCCATCTCAATATGCCAGAAGAAATCGAAGCACCTTGTACTTGGGATGGAACAGAGCCATTGTCTTTTAGCTCCTCTGTTTCCGTAATAACTAGGTTCTTCCAACGACTGTTATCAGGAAGCAACTGTTCAATTGCTTTTGAATCCTTCAAGCCGTTTTCTGCTAAAAATTCCTTCTTAATCATAACTCCTTCTTGGACAAATTCCTGTGGAGCACTTGCAGGAACACGATAGGCTTTTCCATTTACTTCTATATACTTACCTTTGACAAGATTGTCATCAACCTTCGTTGGAACAAATTTTGCGTTAAAAATATCTGATTGAACAAGACCAGCTTCTCGACATAAATCAGATGGAAGTAAGCCTGAAATACCACAGTAGGAACGTGATACGATTCCACCAGGCATCTTAAAGTTCTCTGTTGGCTTTACAAGATCTGGTTTTATATCATATACAGCATTCATCTGATTAGCCCAAAGAAGAATATTTCTTCTTGAATTAGAAAGCCCCTTATGTTTATCGACAGACTTTGGTGTATCATACCCAATCCAGGTTCCAAAGGTTACATTAGGGTTTGTCGCAACAAACCATATATCCTCTGAGTTATTTGTAGTACCAGTTTTACCAGCCCAGTCTGCATTAAACTTTAAGTAGCCTTTAAGAGACGAAGCAGTACCACCATTTATAACATCACGCATCATATCAATCGTCAAATAGGCAGTTTGTGGAGAAAATACATCAACAGGTTTTACCTCGTGCTCATATATTACGTCTCCATCATTTGTCACAATCTTTTCGATCATATATGCATCGATAAACTTGCCATCATTTGCAAAAGTAGTATATGCATTTACATTTTCTTCAACTGAAACACCGTTCGTCATACCACCAATAGAAATGGATAGACCTTGGTAGTCTTTTTCGTCTAGGGTAGTGTAGCCCATTTTTTCTAAAAATGTAACTGGGCGAGTATCAAAGGCTTTTAAATATGTTTTGAGTGCTGGAATATTCCTTGATAATTTTAAAGCATGTCTTGCCGACATTAAACCATCAAAGTCATTTGGACCGCCAAAGTTTTGTGGGGTGTAATTCCCGTAAGTAAATTTCACATCGGCAATCACACTACCCGGTTGTACCAGTCCTAATTCCATTGCAGGGGCATAGGCTAACAATGGTTTCATTGTGGATCCATTCGGACGTTTTGCCGGGTTAAAAGCATGGTTTGTTTGTTCACGCTCGAAATCACGCCCACCCACGAAGCCGAGTATTCGTCCAGTCTTATTTTCAATAAGTACCGATCCAAGCTCTTCTGGTTCCATGACGGTTACATATTCATTGGTTTCTAAATCTTTCTTTTTTGTTTGTTTATCAGGACCGAAATATTGAAAGTTTTTTACTGCCTCTTGCAATACATCATAAATGTCCTTGTCAATGGTAGTATAGATTTTGTACCCGCTTTGACGAAGGTTTCTGTCCGCAATTTCAGAGTAATATATACTTAAATCTTCGTTATCTTCAAGATCCTTCTCTTCATAGCCATCGTCTTTAGCCAATTTTTTCATTAAAATATCAGTTGCACGTTTTTCCACCTCATGCGTCAACCAACGATATTGTTCAATTGATTCAGACTTGGGCGGGGTAAGGTTTGCACGAATATCATATGCTAGTGCTTCCTCATATTGCTGTTGGGTGATGAAGCCACCTGTAAACATTCGCTCTAAGACTGTTTTCATTCGGTTTAGACCGGGTTCTAAATTTTCTTTGACCATTCCGCCCTGATTGGAGAAAGGTGTATAGACATATGGGTTTTGTGGTAGACCAGCGATAAAAGCTGCTTGTGGCAGGTTTAAATCCTTTGCATCTACTCCGAAAATCCCTTGTGCTGCTGTTTGAACCCCGGCAATATTTCGACCTGATGAATTACGGCCATAGGGAATAATGTTTAGATATGCTTCTAGTATTTCATCCTTATCAAAAAACTTTTCAAGTCGTAATGCAATTAAAATTTCCTTTGCTTTCCGATCAAACGATACTTCATTTGTGAGAATTTGATTCTTAATCAATTGCTGTGTTAGTGTACTTCCTCCAGTTTGGATGGGTGAACCAGTTACATCCTGAACAATAGCACGTAGAATGGATTTTGGAACGACGCCATCATGCTTATAAAAGTACTGATCTTCAGTTGCAATTACAGCATCCTTGATATATGGAGAAATTTCATTAAGTGATACCTCTTCACGATGTAGATCTGCCCGTAATTGGCCAAGATAGACTTCGTTTGAAAAATAAACCTCTGTATTTTCTTCGTAATTATAAATATCTTTCTGTAAACTTTCATAGCTTCGAACAGGTTCGTCTTTTACTAGGGATGCGAAGTATCCAGCACCTGCTCCTCCGGCAAAGCCAAGACCAAGTATCGAAATAATAAAGAAAAGTAAAAATAAATTCCATACAACACCGTATGTAACTCTTACACTTTTACGGGTTTTCTTTCCAGCTATTACATTAACTACTTTATTCGATGTGACATTTTGCCAAAAAGCGTTAATTTTTTCAAATATCTGTGATTTATTAAAATTCATAATCATCCCCCTAAAAATCCAAGTTTATTATAGCATATACGATAGTGACTTTAATATTTTTTTATGAATTTCCATTATTTAATTTGACAATATTAGACGAAATGTGATAGAAAAACCTTATTATGCCGTAAAAAGGAGACTTGAACATAAATGGATGTTATTCAGGATTTGACCTATAGAGGTCTAATAAATCAAGTAACGGATGAGGAAGGCTTACAACATACTTTAGCAAATGAAAAGATTAAATTGTATTGTGGATTTGATCCCACAGCTGATAGCTTACATATCGGACATTTAGTAGGGATTTTGACGTTGAGAAGATTCCAGTTGGCTGGACACCAACCGATAGCATTAGTTGGAGGTGCTACTGGACTTATCGGTGATCCAAGCGGTAAAAAAGCGGAAAGAACGTTGAATCCGAAAGAGGTTGTCGTGCAATATAGCAATAGCATTAAGGAGCAACTTTCTCGCTTTTTAGATTTTGAAGCAGAAGGGAATCCAGCTGAAATTGCGAATAACTATGATTGGATCGGAAGCTTAGATTTAATAACTTTCTTACGTGATATCGGAAAGAGTTTTGGATTAAATTACATGCTTGCTAAAGACTCCGTCCAATCACGATTAGATGCTGGTATATCATTTACAGAGTTTAGTTATATGATTTTACAATCCTATGACTTTCTAAAGCTGTATGAAAATGAAGGTTGTCGACTTCAAATTGGCGGAAGTGACCAATGGGGAAATATCACAGCTGGACTAGAATTGATCCGTAAGACAGTCGAGGATGCGAAAGCATTTGGTCTAACTATTCCACTTGTAACGAAGTCCGATGGAACTAAGTTTGGTAAAACAGAAGGTGGTACAATCTGGTTAGATAAAGAAAAAACGTCACCATATGAGTTTTATCAATTCTGGATCAATACGGATGATCGTGATGTTGTACGTTACTTGAAATATTTCACATTCCTTTCAAAAGAGGAAATTGAAAACCTTGAAACAGATATCCAAAATGCACCAGAAAAACGTTTGGCACAAAAGACACTGGCAGAAGAGGTAACGAAACTGGTTCACGGAGAGGCAGCGCTTGAACAAGCGGTGAAGATTTCTACAGCATTATTTAGTGGTACAATTAGTGAATTAAGTGCCGAGGAGATTAAGCAAGGCTTTAAGGATGTACCTTCTTACGAGTTTGCTGGAGATGGTGAGGTTAGTTTAGTTGATTTATTAGTCATGAGTAAAATATCTCCATCAAAGCGTCAGGCTCGTGAGGATATTGGAAATGGGGCCATCTCTGTAAATGGTGAGAGAATTCAAGAGGTAGATGCGCTTCTTGCTGAGCAACATCGAATCGAAGGTCAATTTACAGTAATCCGTCGCGGTAAGAAAAAATATTTCTTGATTAAATACTAAATGAAGATAAGGTGTTCCTACGGGAGCACCTTAATTTTTTTCAAAATAGATAGTGGAAAGGGATGCCACTTTTTTTTATGTGAAATATGCGGTTTTATAATTATAATGGACTGGGTAACAAAATATAAATAACAGTGCAATATATTAATGCTTTATAATTTGGGGGAAACATTATGATTTCAAAGGAAAGCAATATTAAATTTGTTGTGACAGGCTTATTACTAGGTATTCTCATGTCAGCTATGGATAATACAATTGTGGCAACAGCAATGGGTACGATTGTTTCAGACCTTGGAGACTTTGATAAATTTGTTTGGGTGACATCTGCTTATATGGTTGCGGTGATGGCGGGAATGCCGATATTCGGTAAATTATCAGATATGTTTGGACGTAAGCGATTTTTTATATTCGGATTAGTTGTCTTTTTAATTGGGTCGGCACTTTGTGGGATTTCTCAAAGTATGGTTCAGTTAAGTGTTTATAGGGCTATTCAAGGTATTGGGGGAGGTGCGTTAATGCCAATCGCCTTCACAATTGTCTTTGATATTTTTCCACCAGAAAAGCGCGGAAAAATGACAGGGCTGCTTGGTGCGGTCTTTGGGGCCTCAAGCGTACTAGGTCCATTATTAGGCGCTTATATAACTGAATATATTAGCTGGCATTGGGTATTTTATGTCAATATTCCGATTGGACTTTTATCACTTTTTCTAATCGTTCGCTATTATAAGGAATCGTCACAGCTCGAAAATCAGAAAATTGACTGGGGCGGGGCGATCACACTCGTTACAGCAATTGTATGTTTAATGTTCGCATTAGAATTAGGTGGAAAGAAATACACTTGGGATTCGGTTCAGGTTATTAGTTTACTTTCTGGATTTACAGTGTGTTTTATTGCATTTATCCTTTTTGAGCTTAAGGCTAAGGAACCAATTTTACCTTTTTGGCTATTTAAAAGACGACTATTTGCCACTTCACAAATTCTGGCATTTTTATATGGTGGAACATTTATTATTTTGACGGTTTTTATCCCGATCTTTGTTCAAGCGGTGTACGGTGGATCAGCTACAAATGCTGGTTTAATTCTGATGCCGATGATGCTGGGTTCCGTAGCAGGAAGTGCGATCGGAGGGATTTTTCAAACGAAAACAAGCTTTCGTAATCTAATGATTATTTCCGTTATATCATACTTTTTTGGTATGTATTCTCTTAGCACGTTAACACCTGACACAACTAGAGAAATCATGACAATTTATATGATTATTGTTGGCTTTGGAATGGGCTTTTCATTTTCACTGTTGCCAACAGCTTCTGTTCACAATCTCGAACCGCATTTTAGAGGGACAGCTAATTCAACGAATTCATTTTTGCGATCATTTGGAATGACTATAGGAATTACTGTATTCGGAACCATTCAAAACAAGGTATTTACACAGAATTTAACAGATGCTTTTAAAGGAATGGACGGCGGCAAAGCATTAGGAAATATTGAGGATTCGAGGCAAATCTTTGAGGCAAGTGAACGTGCGAAGGTTCCTAGCTTTATTTTGGATAAAATAATTTATTCGCTTTCAGACTCTATCACAATTACATTTTTTATCGCCTTAATCCCTATCTTATTATCACTAGTTGTCATTTTCTTGATGGGAAAGGAAAGAGTAAGGTTAACGAAAGCAATTATTAAATGAATTATACAAATAAAAAACCCTAGAACCATTGATATATCAAGGTTTCTAGGGTTTTTAAATATGCTATTTACAAAGCATATTAATTAACGAGAGTAGAACTCTACGATGAATGCTTCGTTGATTTCTGCTGGTAATTCAGAACGCTCTGGTAAACGAGTGAAAGTTCCTTCTAGCTTATCAGCATCAAATGTTAAATATTCTGGTACGAAAGTAGTACCTTCGATTGCTTCTTTGATTGTAACAAAGTTACGTGATTTTTCACGAACTGCAATCGCTTGACCAGGTCTTACACGGTAAGATGGAATATCAACACGCTTTCCATCAACAAGAATGTGACCATGGTTAACTAATTGACGAGCTGCACGACGAGTACGTGCAAGACCAAGACGGTAAACTAGGTTATCTAAACGTGATTCAAGAAGAATCATGAAGTTTTCACCAAGAACCCCTTGCATTTTGCTTGCATTAACAAATGTATTGTAGAATTGACGTTCATTCATACCGTACATATGACGAAGCTTTTGCTTTTCTTGTAATTGTAAACCATATTCAGAAAGCTTCTTGCGTTGGTTTGGACCATGTTGTCCAGGAGCGTAAGGACGCTTTTCTAATTCTTTACCAGTACCACTTAATGAGATTCCAAGACGACGGGATAATTTCCAGCTTGGACCAGTATAACGAGCCATGAATGACTCCTCCTTCAATGTTTTTATTTTGTTGTAAAATAAAAACAGATGCGCTAGATGTTCTTGGCTATTTTGTTTTCATGTACCTTCGCCCTAGCAGCCAAGAGTTACGTGATACACCATCTTTGGGCCAAAGCCCATCAGAGGAACAAAATAAAACAAAAACCTACTCACATTTGCTGCGCTATTTTACACAACGATCATTATATGATTTTTAGAATAGGAAGTCAAGTTATCTTAAAATATACAAGTTAAAAAGTGAAAGTCGAACACATTTTGGTGAAAATCCTGTTTTAAGAAAGAATATTGTAATAAATTTGGATTTTTTAACATATAATAAGACATTTTTCATGCATTATCTATTATAATGAATATATAAAGTATAAATGTCAGATGGGTGATTAATCGTGAAATTTCCAAATGAAGATTTAAGATATGAGCAACTATTTAGAGTAACCTCGAAGTTTCATTCAACAATGGACATAGATGCTGTGCTTGAAGAGGTTATAAATACATTACAGGATGTATACCCATCGTTCACATATACCTTATTTCTAGCACATGATAATACGAGACATAAAGTTATTCCAATTAAGGATATAAAAGAATATGAACATGGTGAAAACTCGCCTGTTATGCAAGCGTTTATAACTGGAAATTTGCAACTTGAAAATTCGTTTGCCGATAAAAAGTCCATGATTTATGCTCCGCTAAAAGGGCGTCAGGGAGTTTATGGAGTCCTGGAAATTAATGCACATTATGCGTTGGAATTTCCTAAATCAGAAATTCAATTTATTGAACTATTGGCAAATACAGCTGGACATGCTTTCGAAAATGCTCAGCTTTACCAACAATCAAAGCAATTAATTTCGGATCTTCAATTAATTAACGAAACTTCACATAAGTTAAATTCAAATTTGAGATTAACAGATACATTGACATTCATGTCATCTCAAATCAGAAATTCCTTTGGCGCCAATGAGGTAGGTTTCTTCGTGCAAACGAATGAACAAATAGAGGTACTTCCAGGAAGTACTACTTTTTTTGAAGAAGGGCATGGGGAGCCTTATGTATTATTTAGCCTTGACCGAATCTTAACAGAAAAAGAAGCTATTTTCATCGGAGATTTACAGGTCGACTCGACATTTAGTGGTTCCCCTTATCGCTCCATGATGTCTGTTCCGATGGTACAACGCGATGAAATCTTGGGAGTAGCAATAGTCTTGCATAATTTACCATATTTCTTTGCTTTCGATAAGTTTAAGCTTCTACAATCATTAATTCACCATTCATCCTTAGCTTTTACAAATTCAATTCTTCGGGAGGAGCTTGAGAAGCTAGTGATTACTGATTATTTAACAAAGCTTTATTCACGTAATCACTTAGAGGATTGTGTGCAGGAATCATTGGAAACGGATGCTTTTGGTACATTTATTTTAATTGATATTGATGATTTTAAAGGAATTAATGACACGTACGGTCACCAAGTAGGGGATGAAGCGCTCGTTCAAATTGCCAATCTAATTAAGGAAAACATCCGCGACCATGATATTGGAGCTCGTTGGGGCGGGGAAGAGCTGGCAATATATTTACCGAGAGTGAATTTAGCTTCAGGAATTGCTGTTGCTGAACGACTTGGGAAAAGAGTTGAACAGCAATCAAATCCTAAAGTAACGATTTCATGTGGTGTGGCAACATGGTCCAAGGAATGCAAAGAAACATTCCAAAGTCTTTTCCACCGTGCAGACAATGCTTTATATGTTGCGAAACAATCTGGGAAAAATCAAGTCATTGCAAGCGAGAATAAAGTAACTGAAGGACATTCTTAATTGGATGTCTTTCTTTTTGTCTTGTCTAAAAAACTTACAAACCCAAGTAAACCTCTATGAAAATAGAAAACGCTTTCAAAATAAACCTACCTATCATATGCTATTTATAGAAACGAAAGTCTTAAGGGGGATAATGGAACATGAATAATGAAAGTAAAAATTTTGATACATTAGCAATCCATGGTGGCGGTTCAACTTCCCCTAATGGGAGCTTAACACCGCCACTTTACCAAACTTCAACCTTTACTTTTGAGTCTGCAGAACAAGGCGAAGCACGTTTTGCGGGTGCTGAAGAAGGTTATATATATTCTCGGCTAGGCAATCCGACAGTAAAGCTTTTAGAAGAAAGAATTGCCATTTTGGAAGGTGGAGAAGCAGGGCTTTCATTTGGATCTGGAATGGCTGCAGTATCCGCTGTATTATTTGCTTTAACAAAATCTGGTGATCATATCCTTTGTTCACAGGGGCTTTATGGATGTACCTTTGGACTTCTTCAAATGATGAAGGAAAAGTATAACATCAATCATGATTTAAGTGATATGGACGATGAGGAAGAAATTCGCTCCAAACTAACTCCAAAAACAAAGGTGATCTACATCGAGACACCGATTAATCCAACTATGAAACTTATTGATTTACAAAAAATTGTTAAAATTGCTAAACAACATCATATCCCTGTTGTCGTTGACAATACCTTCTGTTCACCGTATTTGCAGCAGCCAATTAAATTAGGTTGTGATATTGTTGTTCACAGTGCGACAAAGTATATCGGAGGACATGGTGATGTGATCGCCGGACTTGTTATTGGAAAGAAGGATTTTATCCAAGAAGTAACAATGACAACGAAAAAGGATATAGGCGGGATTATGTCTCCATTCGATGCTTGGCTGCTACTTCGTGGGTTAAAAACTCTACCAGTGCGAATGGGTCGCCACTGTGACAATACGGAAAAAATTTCCGCTTTATTAAAAGAACATAAAAATGTAGAATATCTTTTCTACCCTGGAGACTCAGAAAACCCAGGCTATGAAATTATGAAAAAGCAAATGCGTATGCCTGGCGGATTAATTTCCTTTACAATCAAAGGCTCAAAGAAGGATGCGCAACGTATCTTAAATCGGGTGAAATTAATTAAAATTGCAGTAAGTCTTGGTGACACTGAAACACTTATCCAGCACCCAGCAACCATGACACACGCAGTTGTTCCAGAGGAAGCACGATTGAAAATGGGAATAACCGATAATTTAATTCGACTTTCAGTTGGATTAGAATCCTGGGAGGATATTTGGGAAGATTTAAATCAAGCACTAAACGATTAACTTTATTCAGCGTTTTTCCACCGCTTCTTTAAGTGGTGGGATAAAAATAGGCATATATTTAATTTTGGTTCAATCCATGACTGAAATAAAGGAACTCAGACTAAGATCGTCACATCCTGTGACAACGTCTGAGTGACCCACATCATGTGGGCCTAAAGCCTCCGGCGGATGCCACGATTTTTAAAAGGAAATTTTTCGAGCTTGCTCGAAAAAAATCGGGCGCAAATACGCCAAAGCGCATTTGATTCAAAAGCCAGTGAGACTTGGATTCCCACTGGCTTATTTTTATATATGATTTTCTAAAACTTTCACAAATTCTTCTAAGCATTGTTGGTCAACTTCATCAAAGCGTTCCTTGATTGGACTATCGATATCTAATACACCAAATACTTCACCATTCTTAATAATTGGCACAACAATTTCCGATTGAGAAGCACTGTCACAAGCAATATGCCCGGGGAAAAGATGAACATCTGCGACTCTTTCAGTCTTTTGATTTTGGGCTGCAGTACCACAAACCCCTCGTCCCATTGGAATTCGTACACATGCTGGTAACCCCTGGAAAGGCCCTAAAATTAATTCATTTCCTTTTTTCACGTAAAAGCCAACCCAATTGATGTTATCCAAAAATTGGTTTAGTAATGCTGAAGCATTTGCCAAATTGGCAATTTGATCTGGTTCATCTACTAATAAAGCTTGAAGCTGTTTTGTCACAAGATTATAGTCATCTACTTTATTGCCTTTATATTGTTCGACATGAAACATGATTGTTCCCCTCCATTTGAGTATTTCCTACATAAATTATATCAAATAATAGCTTATAACGCGTGACTTGTCGATAAAATCTTAAAGGAATCGGCCTTTGCTTAGCGAAATCTATACAATATTAAGGGTAAGGTGGGTTGATTATGAAAAATAAAAGCATGAAACAAAAAATTATTGATTCTTCCGTTTTTTTATTTAATACAAAAGGCTTTGATGGAACAACAGTACGTGAAATTGCAAAAAAAGCAAATTGTAATGTTGCTAATATCTCCTACTATTTTGGAAATAAAGAAGGTTTACTAGAACATCTAGTCTCGACTTACCTAGAGGGATATTTGACTTTTGTCGAACAAGCCTATATTGAATTGGATAATAGAACTGCTAGAGAATGTTTATTGCTTGCGATCAGGGGCATTATGGAGTATCAAAAGGACAATCGCCACTTATCACGATTCGTTCAACGAGAAATTACCTTTGATACCACATTAATCCGTGAAATCATGACCACCTATATGGCAAAGGAAAAATACTATTTTCAGGCCATTTTTGAAACTGGAATGAAACAACAGGAATTTGCACTTATTCCGATTCCATATGCCATCATGCAATTAAAGGGTATGCTATCGATGCCTTATTTACACCCTCAATATATGTCAGAGGTTCTACATTTGATGCCTTATGAACTCTATGTAAATGAACAATACTGCCATGAAATTGAAAAATGGGTCAACACAATGATCTGTAAACAACAACATACGATAAAAAACAAAGTGACACTATTCCCTGTTAATATTTAGTCGGTGAAACGAGAACCGCGTCATTATATAAAGCATCAAACCCTTGATTTAAATCCTTCCTGCTGTGGGCATCGGAACCATAGACGAGAGGGATTTTTCGTTTTATGGCCTCTCTAATGATTTGTTGAGGAGGATACACCTCACGACAAAGAGGCTTATTTATACCAGCTCCGTTATAGTCCAAAGAAAGCCCGAGGTCTGCAATCCTGTCTAGTATCTCGTTTATTTTATAAGTGAAACTTTTTGATGTTGGAAATTTTTTTTGAAACTTATGAACAAGCGTCATATGACCGATTCTTTTTGGTTTAAATTGACCAAGGTCGGATGTGACTGAACAGTGCAATGTATCATAATAAGCTTCATATACAGCCTCGACTGATGAGTAGTCTTGTATCATTGTTGCGAAAGTATCGGGACTATAATCGAGACAATAGTACTGATTCCCGTTTTTTAGGAAATGAACAGATAGAATACTATCATTCAAATATCGACCATACTCGTTTAAAAAGGCTTTTGTATCCTCTTCATAGCCCTCAATATAGTCGACCTCTAATCCGATATTAATTTTAATCTCGGATGCAAACTTTTTTTGAAGATCTGTTAAAACAGTAATATAATTTTCTAATTCATTTGGATCCATTCCACTATCCTTCCCGGGTGTGGGATCGACAAAACGTGCTGGTAGTGGAGCATGTTCTGTAAATGAAATTTCCTCAAATCCTAATTGAATGGCACAAGTAATATAATCCTCAAATCCATCCTTCGTACCATGTGGACAAAAGGGTGAATGGATATGAC
>NZ_JBALOX010000168.1:0-5668 GCF_036965165.1 Bacillus sp. JJ1521
GACATGGAACTATTGTTAGGGGGACGGTTTTTGAAGGTGTTGTGACTAGAGACAGTCAATTAACATTTTTGCCATCAGAGAAACAGATAAAAATACGGCAAATCCAGGTACATAATCAGGAAACAGAAAAAGCACAAGCGGGACAACGAGTAGCTCTAAATATTACCGGAGTTACAAAAGAGGAAATAAAACGTGGTGATGTCCTTGTTGATTCGGAAAACTATCAAGTGACAAACACCATCGACATCGCTCTACAGCTCGTTTCGACACTAGCAGTCCCGCTTAAACAGCGCTCTCCCGTTAAACTGCATGTTGGAACGACAGAAGCTTACGGAAAAATTGTCTTTTTTGATCGAAATGAAGCCAAAGAATCAGCTGAAGAAATACTTTGTCAGATTCGATTAGAGGAAGAAATTTTCGTTCGCCGTGGGGACAGATTTATTTTACGAAGACCTACTCCAGTTGAAACACTTGGTGGGGGATGGATTATTCAGCCTGCTGCGCAGAAATACCGATTTGGTGAAGAAACGATCACTATGCTCAAAAAACAATTGGAAAGTTCACCTTCAGAAATTTTGGATGATTTGCTTTTTAAAAACCAACAATTATCAAAACTTCAACTAATCCAGCTTTCCTCATTACAAGAGGATGAAGTAGACGAGATTGTATCAGCCGGTCTTAAATCGGGTAAATACATCGAAATCTCTGAAAATGTCTATAGCTTAATAAGAACGATCGCTAAACTTAATGAAATTATCTTAAATAAATTAAAAGATTATCACAAAGAATTTCCTTTACGAATAGGTATGAGTAAAGCCCAACTTCTTCAAGTGCTTGGTCAAAATAAAAATTTAATTGAGTTCTGTATAATTGAACTGTTACAAACCAATGAAATGAAAAAACAAGACCAATATTTATCACTATCAAGCTTTAACCCGAGTCTTTCTAAAGGTCCTATGGAGGTAGTTGCTTCGTCACTAATCAATGACGGTATCCAGCCTAAAAAATGGATAGATTATATTTATCAGGGTAACCTTTCGAATCAAGCAGCAAACGAACTTAAGACATATCTATTAAAAACGAATCAAGCATTCTTACTGAACGAGGAAACATTGATTCACAAAAACGCCTTCGACAAAGCTGTTGATGTATTAAAAGCAGAAACAGCTGAAACTTTTAGCTTGTCAGAGGCAAAAGAAATACTTTCACTCTCTCGTAAATATCTCATTCCTTTCCTAGAATTACTTGATGATCAGAAACTTACAATTCGTGAAGAAGGGAATCGAGTTTGGATAAATAAATAGGAGGTATTCATGATGTACAAGGTATCTATCTAATTTTACATGCAGTGAAACTACGCACCAAAAGCCGCAGGTCTTGCGGAAAAACTATTCATACATTTTAGACACAATATTTCTAACTTCGAACTCATTCCTTCCTCAGGTGGGGTATTTGAAGTGACTGTAAATGGGGAGAAGGTCTTCTCAAAAAAAGAAATTGGCCGATTCCCAACACCAGAAGAAATCATATCAACAATGGAACAAGCGTAGGATGCCTTTTTACATGGCATCTTTTTTTGCTACTTATACCTACTTAACCCTAAGGAAATACTAATAAGAAAACTCTTTAAATAGGTGAAAAATATGAAAATCCTATGCATTGATGGTGGCGGAATTCGCGGAGTCTATGCGGTTGCCATTTTACGTGCGATAGAAAAAGAATATAAACAACCCATTTCTGATATGTTTGATATGATTGCAGGAACAAGTACAGGTTCGATTATCGCTGCTTCTGCAACGCTAGAACTGGACATGGGGGAGGTACAAGAAAGCTATATCAAATATGGTGAAAAGATATTTACAAAACAGTCGAAAATAGGCTTTCTAAAAAGTGTCTACAGTGATCGATATTTACGACACTATATTCAAGAAGCGTTCGGAGAAATAACATTGTTTGATATAAGAAAACCTTTGCTAATCCCAACAGTTGATATTACTCATGGAAAACCATTTGTCCACCGAACAAATTATGGAAATGCTGAACAGGACGACCATTCTATTAAGCTTTGGGATGCCGTTCTTTCATCATGTTCAGCACCCGTCTTTTTCCCACCAAATAATATTAAAAATAACTATTTAGCAATTGATGGTGGACTTTGGGCAAATAATCCATCGCTCGTTTGTATCACCGAGGCTCAACACCATTTTAAAAAGGATTTAACGGACATTCAAATAATGTCGATTGGGACTGGACTACAAAAAATTGATTTTTCAATTGAAACGAAGAATAAGTGGGGCGTAACTCAATGGCTGCCATTCCATCTACCATCGATGAAAATGACACCGAAGTTATTAGATCTTGCCCTGCATCTATCATCAGAATCTATAACCTATCATTGCCAGCATTTACTTGGTGGTAACTATTTTCGAATTAACGAAGACCTTGGCCAGGAGGTCCCATTTGACGCCCTTGAATATGTCGATTTTCTAGTTAGGCTCGCAGACCAAACGTTTCAAAAACATAAAGAGGAAATAGTTCTATTTTTGAACAAAGAAATATCGAATTGATTGACAGAGAATAAAAAATATGATATTTAAAAATTGGGTGTTAGCACTCCGAGGTTGTGAGTGCTAATCAAAATCATCATATTTTTTTATCAGAAAGGGGAACTAGGTATGTCTAAGAAACAGTTTAAAGCAGAATCTAAAAGGTTATTAGAAATGATGATCAACTCCATTTATTCGCAGCGAGAAGTATTTTTACGAGAGTTAATTTCAAACTCCAGCGATGCAATTGATAAGATCTATTATAAGGCGTTAACTGATGACCGCTATCAATTTGATAAGGACAGCTATTTCATCAAAATCGTAGCTGATAAAGAAAACAGAACCCTTACCATTTCAGATACTGGTATTGGTATGACTAAGGAAGAACTTGAAACAAACCTAGGAACAATTGCAAAAAGTGGTTCACTAGCTTTTAAAAACGAAACTGAAATCAAAGACGGACATGATATCATTGGACAATTCGGTGTCGGGTTTTACGCAGCTTTTATGGTGGCTGATGTGGTGACTGTTATTAGTAAAGCACTTGGCAGTGAAGAAGCGTACAAATGGGAATCGAAAGGTGCCGATGGATACTCGATTGAAACTGTGGAAAAAGCGACTGTTGGAACTGATATTATTTTAAAAATCAAGGAAAACATTGAAGACGAATCCTATGATGAATTTTTAGAGGAATACCGCTTAAAATCAATCATCAAAAAATATTCAGATTTCATCCGCTATCCAATTAAGATGGACGTAACTACTAGCAAGCTTAAAGAGGGAAGCGAATCTGAATATGAAGAGGTAACTGAAGAACAAACCCTAAACAGCATGGTTCCTATATGGCGTAAGAACAAAAGTGAGCTAACTGATGAAGACTATGAAAAATTTTATAATGAAAAGCATTATGGATTTGATAAGCCTTTAAAGCATATTCATATTAGTGTTGACGGAACAATCCGCTACAATGCCATTTTGTATATTCCTGAAAATATTCCATTTGATTATTACTCAAAGGAATATGAAAAGGGACTCGAACTCTACTCAAATGGCGTTTTAATTATGAACAAATGCGCAGACCTACTTCCAGATTATTTTAGCTTTGTAAAAGGATTGGTAGATTCTGAGGATTTATCGCTTAATATTTCAAGAGAAATGCTTCAGCAGGATCGCCAATTAAAGCTAATTTCGAAAAACATCAATAAAAAAATCAAAAGCGAATTACAAAGCATGTTAAAAAATGAACGTGAAAAATACGAGAAGTTCTATGATAGCTTTGGTCGCCAGTTAAAATTTGGTGTGTACAGTGATTTCGGAAGTAACAAAGAGACACTCAAAGATTTATTACTGTTCTATTCTTCAAAAGAGAAAACGCTTGTTACATTAGATGAATATGTTTCAAGAATGCCCGAGGATCAAAAATACATTTATTATGCTACAGGTGATTCTGTTGAACGCATCGATAAACTACCACAAACCGAATTAGTTACTGATAAGGGCTATGAAATTCTTTATTTCACTGAGGATATTGATGAGTTTGCGATTAAAATGCTTATGAATTATAAGGAAAAGGAATTCAAATCCGTATCAAGCAGTGATTTAGGCTTTGAACCAAATGAAAGTGACAAAGTAACAGAAGAAGAGCAAAGCGAAAACAAAGAGCTATTTGAATACATGAAAAATGCATTAGCTAATAAGGTAACCGATGTGAGAATTTCTAAACGTCTAAAAACACATCCAGTTTGCTTATCAACCGATGGTGAAATCTCTATCGAAATGGAGAAAATTTTGAATGCAATGCCTGACAATCAAAATATTAAGGCTGATAAAGTGTTAGAAATTAACGTCCATCATGAGGTTTTCCAATCATTAAAAAATGCATTTGAAACTGATAAAACGAAGCTAGATTTGTACACTCACTTATTGTACAACCAAGCATTATTAATCGAAGGTCTACCAATTCAAGACCCAGTTGAATTTACAAATGATATTTGCAAGATTATGGTCTAACAAAAAAGCAACAGTCCGTAATAATGGGCTGTTGCTTTTCTTAGCTTATTGATCATTTAATAAAATATCAACTTTAAGTAATGCTTCACAGGCTGCATCAAGTTTTTCAATGGAATCCGCCTCAATTGTATGTAGGTGCACTCCATTCGTCAATAATGATAGAAGGGAGGCATTGGTTTCAGATAATTTTTCAATAAAACGTTTCACCTCAAACCGATTCCTTATCATTAACGACCCCGTAATATCCCCATATACAGGATGCTCAACAACCACATCCCGAACAGTCACACCGTGATCAACCAAGATATTAAGCTCATCAGCAGTTTGCTCAGAAGTATGTTTTACCGCAATAATTCTTGAAATGGTATCACTTTTTGATGGCTCCTGCAAATAGATATATCCCTGGCTAGTAGCAACAATTGGCTCATTTTTCGCTTTTAATAATGAAATATCCTGAACGATTACCTGGCGGCTCACATTTGCTCGTTTTGATAGTTCCTCACCAATGATCGGGGTAGGGCTTTCCTTCAACCATTTAATAATCGATTCTCTCCGTTTTTCCCCCAATAGTTTTTTATCTGTACTCATTTTTTTCACTCCAATTAAAGCTATAAGAGACTTCTTTTTTATATAGTTTACCAACAAGTTCTTTACAGCACAATTCTTGTAATTGCAAAAAAACAGCCCTGATTCAGAAATGAACCGGGCTGTTTTTAAATAGGGTTAAAAAAGATTAAATTTTCATAACTCCACCAGTGCTAGCATTTGTAACGAGTTTTGAGTAGCGAGCTAGATAGCCTTTTTTCACTTTTGGTTCAAAGCCTTTCCACTCTGCTTTACGTTTTTCAAATTCTTCATCAGAGATTTCTAATGTTATTTTACGATTATTTAAATCAAGCTCAATCATGTCACCATCTTGAACGAACGCGATTGGACCACCTTCAGCAGCTTCTGGAGAGATATGTCCGATTGAGATACCTCTTGATGCACCTGAGAAACGTCCGTCTGTAATTAAGCCAACTTTTGCTCCAAGACCTCTACCAACGATTTGAGATGTTGGTGCAAGCATTTCTGGCATTCCAGGACCACCCTTAGGGCCTTCATAGCGAATG
>NZ_JBALOX010000168.1:5743-11943 GCF_036965165.1 Bacillus sp. JJ1521
ACTTTACCTACGATGATACCTGATAGGGCATCTTCTTGTGAATCATAGCAAACAGCAGGGCCTCTATGGTAGCCGCCAACGGATGGATCAACAGCACCAACCTTAACAACCGCACCCTCAAGAGCTAGATTACCAAATAGAACAGCTAATCCACCTTGTTCAGAATGAGGATTTTCAAGTGGACGGATGACATTATGATCTGTAATCTCACAGCCTGCTACGTTTTCAGCTAATGTCTTACCTGTAACAGTTAAGCAATCTCCTTTGATTGCACCAGGCTTTTTAAGTAATTCATTTATAATTGCACTAACACCACCAGCATTATGCACATCTTCAATGTGATGATCAGAAGCAGGGGCAATTTTTGCTAAGTGTGGTACCCGAGCTGCAATTTCATTAATACGCTCTAAAGAATACTCAATTTCTGCTTCATTAGCTAATGCTAAAGTGTGTAGAACCGTATTTGTAGAGCCACCCATCGCCATATCTAATGCAAAAGCATTATCAATTGTATCTACTGTTACAATATCACGAGGTTTGATATCTTTTTCAATTAAATACATTAATTGTTTTGCTGATTCTTTAACAAATTCTTTTCTTTCTTCAGAAACAGCTAGGATTGTACCGTTACCAGGAAGAGCAAGACCAAGTCCTTCTGCTAAGCAGTTCATAGAGTTTGCAGTGAACATACCAGAACAAGAACCACATGTTGGACATGCAAATTGTTCAAGTTCTGTTAATCTTGCTTCATCAATTTGACCAGATTGGAAAGCTCCGACACCCTCAAAAACAGAATTAAGGTTTAGAGGATTTCCAGCCGCATCTCGACCAGCTTTCATAGGTCCACCACTTACAAAGATACTTGGGATATTCAAACGCATTGCAGCCATCAACATTCCTGGGGTGATCTTGTCACAGTTTGGAATACATACCATTCCATCAAACCAGTGGGCTGACACAACTGTTTCAACAGAGTCAGCAATAATTTCACGGCTTGGTAGGGAATATCTCATTCCGATATGACCCATTGCGATTCCGTCATCAACACCAATTGTGTTCATTTCAAATGGAACGCCACCGGCTTCACGAATTGCTTCCTTCACAATTTTTCCAAACTCTTGTAAATGAACATGCCCTGGAACAATATCAATATATGAGTTTACTACTGCTATAAAAGGTTTGTTAAAATCTTCTTCTTTAACTCCAGCTGCGCGAAGCAAACTTCTATGAGGAGCTCGATCAAATCCTGATTTAATCATGTTACTACGTAAATCTGCCATAAAAATTACCTCCATTTAAAAAGTAAAACAAAATTGAAAATTTAAATTATTACTCATTGTAACACTATTTTTAAGATAATCAATTAATAAATTTCAAAGTTTTCATGAAATTTTATTTAAAAATAGGTTAACATCTTCATAGATTCTACAAATTTCAACAGTTGACGAATTGGCTGAAAGGGTATATTCTTCTATATATAAATAGTTAGTTTAGGAAACAAATTAATTATTTGGTTTTAACATAATCTTTTAATAAATAAATTGTCATAATCACTTTAAAAGATACACAAAATAACCTCATGATTTGTTTTCTATCTTTATTACATAAGTAGAAAGGTTTGATTTTAATGTCTAAGCAACAAATAGGTGTAGTTGGTTTAGCAGTAATGGGTAAAAACTTAGCGTTAAACATAGAAAGCAGAGGGTACTCTGTTGCTGTTTTTAACCGTTCATACGAAAAAACAGAAGAATTCCTTCAAAATGAAGCGGTTGGCAAAAACTTTGTTGGCGCAAAAACAATTGAAGAATTTGTTAATTCACTAGAAAAACCACGTAAAATTTTATTAATGGTTAAAGCAGGTCCTGCAACTGATGCGACAATCGATTCACTAAAGCCTTATCTTGAAGAAAATGATATTCTAATTGATGGTGGTAATACATTCTTCCAAGACACGATTCGTCGTAATAAGGAATTAGAATCTACTGGAATCCACTTCATCGGAACTGGAGTTTCAGGTGGTGAAGAGGGAGCATTAAAAGGTCCTTCAATTATGCCTGGTGGACAAAAAGAAGCATACGAGCTTGTGGAACCAATCTTAACAGCAATCTCTGCAAAAGTATCAGGTGACCCTTGTTGTACATATATCGGACCAAATGGTGCAGGACATTACGTAAAAATGGTCCACAACGGTATTGAATATGGAGATATGCAATTAATCTGTGAGGCATATTTCATCCTTAAGAACGTTCTAGGTTTAAGCACAGACGAACTTCATGAAGTATTTGCTGAATGGAACAAAGGTGAGCTAGACAGTTATTTAATAGAAATCACTGCAGATATTTTCACTAAAAAAGATGAAGAAACAGGTAAACCACTTGTTGACGTTATCTTAGACACAGCAGGTCAAAAAGGAACAGGTAAATGGACTAGCCAAAACGCTCTAGATTTAGGTGTTCCACTACCAATTATTACTGAATCTGTATTTGCTCGATTCATCTCAGCAATGAAGGATGAGCGTGTGAAAGCAAGCCAAGTTCTTTCTGGTCCTTCAGCAGAAGGTTTTGATGGAGACAAACAGGAACTTATTGAAGCAGTTCGTAAAGCTCTTTACTTAAGTAAAATTATTTCATATGCACAAGGCTTTGCACAAATGCGTGTTGCATCTGAAGAATATAACTGGGATTTAAAATACGGTGAAATCGCAATGATTTTCCGTGGCGGATGTATCATTCGTGCAAAATTCCTACAAAATATCAAAGAAGCATACGACCGTGACCAACAATTAGCAAACCTATTATTAGATCCTTACTTTAAGGAAATTGCAGAAGGTTACCAAGCATCATTACGTAAGGTAATCTCACTAGCTATAGAAAAAGGAATTCCTGTTCCAAGTTTCTCTAGTGCTATTGCATATTATGATAGCTACCGTACTGAAACATTACCTGCAAACCTTCTTCAAGCACAACGCGATTACTTCGGTGCACACACATACCAACGCGTTGACAAAGAAGGAACTTTCCATACTAACTGGATGGAATAAATACTTGTTGGGGTTTCGACATTGAAGCCCCGGCTTTTATTTTTTATAATTCTAAGCTTTGGATGTAAGGGATTACACCACATCATCTGGGCTACCATTGTTAAAGTGCAAAACAGGAGACATCGCTTCGAAAAATGCGTAAACTGTTGTTAGATGTTATTTTACCTTTATTCAGCGGGGGTCACTTACTTTTGGTGGGGTGAATGCAGGTAGAGTATACAATTCAGTGGTAGATTCAAACAAAGAAATGAATAAAGTTAAGCCTCCTGGGATGCCACGATTTTTCAAAGATAATTTTTCGAGGCTAGTAAAATCGAAGACTAAAGACGCCACATCCTGTGGCGAGGTCTTCATGACCCACATCGTGTGGGCCTAAAATCTGGCGGAAATACGCCAAGGCGCATTTGATTAGGAGGGATTCTTATCATGGGTATTCTCCAAGATTTATTAAAGGATATTCCAGTTCCAAAAATGCTCAAAGTCAAACAGCATTTTGATGATACAAAGGTTGAAAATCTTGTAGACGATTTAACAAATAAATTCCATCGAGAAGAAGTGAAACAATCCATTAAACCTGGCATGGAAATTGCAATTGCTGTAGGAAGTCGTGGAATTGACGCTTTAGTTGACATTACGAAAACCACTGTACAATTCGTTAAAGACATGGGCGGAAAGCCTTTTATTGTACCTAGTATGGGTAGCCATGGTGGCGCCACTGGTGAAGGTCAACGTGATGTGTTAAAACATCTTGGTGTAACAGAAGAAAGTGTAGGCTGTGAAATACGTTCTTCTATGGAAGTTATTAAGTTAGGCGAACTTCCAAATGGCTTACCTGTTTACATTGATAAATATGCATCTAAAGCTGACGGGATCGTTGTTATCAATCGTGTAAAACCACATACAGCATTCCGTGGCTCAGTTGAAAGCGGTATCCAGAAAATGATCAGCATTGGTCTTGGAAAGCAAAAAGGAGCTGAGGCTTGCCATCAATTAGGCTTTAAATATATGGCAGAAAATGTTCCTGCAATGGCACAGATGATTATGGAAAAAACCCCATTTCTCTTTGGTGTTGCAACTGTCGAAAATGCATTTGACAGGGTTGCAAGAATTGAAGTCATGCTGCCTCATGAAATTGTTGAGAAAGAGCCTGAACTTCAAGCACAAGCAAAGCAACTGCTTCCTAAGCTATTTTTTGATCAACTCGATGTCCTTGTCATCGATCAAATAGGTAAAAATATCAGTGGAGACGGCATGGATCCTAATATTACCGGTCGTTACCCGACCCCATATGCACATGGTGGGCCTGATGTAAACAAAATGGTAGTGTTGAATCTAACTCCAGAAACAGAAGGTAATGCAAATGGGGTAGGGACAGCCGACTTTACTACCCAACGTCTAGTGGACAAAATGGACCTTGAATTCACATATGCAAATGGGTTGACTTCAACAGTTGTTGCTCCAACGAAAATTGCAACAACACTGCCAAATGATAAAGAAGCACTTCAAGCAGCCATCAAAACATGTAATATCTTAGATTTTACGAAGGTAAAAATGGTTCGTATCAAAGATACATTACATGTAAGTGAAATCGAAGTATCGGAAGCCCTATTAGAGTACATTAATCAACATCCAAACATGGAACAGGCATCAGACCTTTACGATTTCGACTTTGACGAAAACGGCAACCTATTTTAATTGATATTCAGTCAGGGTTCAAAGCCTGACTGAATTAGAACTAATTACATCAAAAGGGGAATAGACATGACTAAATTATTTGACTTAACTGGAAAAACAGCTGTAGCAATCGGTGGAAATAGTGTTCTAGGTTCTTCTATCTGTATGGGATTTGCTGAACAAGGCGCAAAAGTTGCCATTGTCGGACGCAACCTTGAAAAAACAGAAGCAGTTGTAAAAGAAATCGAAGCGGCGGGTGGAGTGGCGAAAGCTTTCACAGCAGATGTTCTTTCTCGTGAATCACTTGAAAATGCTGCAAATGAAATCGAAGCTTGGTCTGGTAGTATTGACGTCCTTCTTAACGCTCCAGGTATGAACAGTCCAACTCCATTTTTTGAACTTGAAATGGACGAGTATGACAAAATCATGGATGTTAACTTAAAAGGTTATGTTGTAGCTACTCAAATTTTCGCAAAGAAAATGATCGATTCTGGACGTAAAGGAAGCATTATCAATATTTCTTCTGTGTCATCTACAACACCATTATCTAAAGTATTCACATACTCAGTTTCAAAAGCTGGTGTAAACAGCATGACTCAGTTCTTAGCAAGAGAATTTGCACCACACGGAATTCGTGTCAATGCAATTATTCCAGGATTCTTCCCTGCAGAACAAAACCGTAAAATCTTAAGTGAAGAGCGTGTGGCATCAATTATGGGGCACACTCCAATGAATCGTTTCGGTAACCCTGATGAGCTAAAAGGAGCTGCAGTATTCTTAGCATCTGAAAATGCTTCTAGCTTCGTAACTGGTACATTCATTCGCGTTGATGGCGGATTTGGAAGCATGACTATCTAAAATAGTACTTCTGTTACGTATTTTAAATGATATAAATAGAAAGAGAAAGAGATCAATTACAACCGGGAGAGAAGGGGAGAAGACAATGATCGACGAGAAGTTTCAAAAGCTTGTGTCAATTCTCCGAGAGATGGAATCAGTTGTCGTTGCTTTTTCCGGTGGAGTTGACAGTACCTTTTTACTAAAGGTAGCTGTTGACACACTTGGAAAAGAAAATGTCTTGGCGGTAACTGCTGATTCGGAAACATATCCTTCAACTGAGCTTAAGGAAGCCGTGGTCCTTGCAAAACACATTGGGGCCAACCATCGTGTTATTGAAACATCGGAGCTAGCTATTCCTGGCTATACAGAAAATGATCGAAATCGTTGTTATTTCTGTAAGAGCAGTTTGTTTGATCATCTTATTCCTGTTATGGAACGAGAGGGTTTTCATAATATTGTGTATGGAGTCATCGCTGATGATTTGAATGAATTCCGCCCTGGTATGAAGGCTGCCAAGGAAAAAGGAATTCGTGGTCCATTACAAGAGGCAAATCTTTTTAAAGATGAAATCAGGGAACTATCCCGTGAATTTGATTTGCCGACTTGGAGCAAACCTTCTTTTGCATGTCTTTCATCACGGATTGCT
>NZ_JBALOX010000168.1:11994-20575 GCF_036965165.1 Bacillus sp. JJ1521
ATCAAGATATTGCACGAATTGAGGTTGAACCTAACGATATGAAAATTGTCCTAGAAAATCACGAAGCCATTACAAAAGAACTTAATTCTTTTGGCTATAAATATATAACACTAGATTTAGTAGGTTACAAGAGTGGAAGTATGAATAAAGTACTTTCTTAAGTAGAAAAGCTTTGGAAAGATTCCAAGGCTTTTTCTTTGTAAAGAATAATATGGTAACATTAAATCACAAACTAACTTAGAATACGATAGAACGTGTAAAGGAAGATGTAAGTATGTCACATGAATACGTCATTGGTCTCGATTTAGGGACAACCAGTGCAAAAGCAGTTATCTTTACTTTAGATGGAAAGGTAGTTGCGGAAGCTGAGGATCTCGTTACCTCTTACTACCCTAAGCAAGGATGGGTTGAACAAGACCCGGATGAAATTGAGCGCTCTGCTGTAAAAGCAATCAATATGGCCATTCAGCAAGCGAATGTTAATAAGGATGAAATTATTAGCCTAGGTATTTCAGCTGCGATGCATTCCATCATTTGCATGGGGGATAATGGAGAGGCTCTTTCCCAAGCATTGATTTGGGCTGATGGTAGAAGTACAAAACAAGCAGATGAACTTATGAAATCAGACGGTCTTGAAATTTTCTCGAGAACAGGTATGCCCATTCATCCGATGTCACCACTAGCAAAGCTAATTTGGATGCAGGAAATTGATTATATTCCATATACCCAATCAAGCTATTTCTTATCCATTAAAGAGTATCTACTTTTAAAATGGTTTAATCAACGAGTAATTGATTATTCAATGGCGGCTGCAACAGGAATGTTTAATGGAAAAACATTTCAATGGGATGAAGAAGTTCTTAAAAAGGCTGGCATCACAAAGGATCAACTTTCAAAAATTGTACCACCTACTTATCAATTAACTGACATTCATACAACTATTGCGGATGAAATGGGAATTTCAAATGAAATGCCATTTGTAATCGGCGCTGCTGATGGTCAGTTTGCTAATTTAGGAATTGGTGCGATTTCCCAAGGTGAAGTGGCTGTATCCGTAGGTACTAGTGGAGCGATTCGTCAATTTACAAAAGGATTCCAATCAAATACAAAGCATGAAACCTTCTGTTATGCTTTTTCCGAAGAGTATTTTATTGTAGGTGGTCCAACAAACAATGGAGGCATCGCCCTCCAATGGCTAAAAGAACTACTCAATTACCAAGAAAGCTTTGATCATTTTACAGCAGAGGCTGCGAAGGTTGGACCCGGTGCGGAAGGATTATTTTTCCATCCCTATATAAATGGGGAACGCGCTCCATTATGGAACCAACAAGCTCGCGGAAATTTCTTTGGAATGTCAATTACTCATAAAACAGAGCACTTTGTTCGTGCCGTTTTAGAGGGCATCACATTTAATCTTTATCAAATCGGTAAAGCATTAGAAAAACAGGCCGGAGAAACTGAAAAGCTTTATGTAAACGGTGGATTGGCCCGGTCATCTTTATGGCTTCAAATGCTTGCTGATGTATTCGGTAAAGAGGTCTATGTTCCAGAAAGCCATCATAGTGCAGCATGGGGTGCAGCTTGGACTGCATTAGTTAGCATTGGTAAAGTAAACTCCTTTGAGGAAATCAAGAACAACATTCCAATGGGAGATCCTGTTCTTCCAAATTTGGAAAACCACGAGAAATACAAAGCCATTTACGCAAAATATGAGGCAATTCAAAAAGATATAATTAAGCATTTTTAAATAACAAAAGCGTCAGTTTTCTACTGGCGCTTTAGCAATTCATCGATTCTAATATCGATTAAGGTGTGTGAAACATGATAGAAGAAATCTTAGAGCAAGTGAAACAAGGAACTTTAAGTATTGAAGATGCAAAAAAACAACTAGCAACCTACGAGAATTTAGGTTTTGCTAAAATCGATCACCATCGAAAAAATAGACAGGGATTCCCGGAAATTGTTTTTGGTGAGGGGAAGACAAAAGAACAAATTCAAACGATTGTAAATGTCATTAAAGAACGAGGAGACAATGTACTTGTAACCCGTATTTCTCAGGAAAAAGCAGACTTTATTTTACAATCAAATCCCGAATTTACATACAACGAAACAGCTCAGATTCTATACTGGAAAGACGATTCACGTGAAACAAAACTAAGGAATGGTTATATCGCTATTGTATGTGCGGGAACCTCAGATTTACGCGTAGCTGAAGAAGCAGCTATTACGGCTGAGGTATTAGGCAGTAACATTCGTCGCTTCTATGATGTAGGGGTGGCCGGCATCCATCGTTTATTTGATAACATTGAAGAGATTCGAAATGCAAATGTTTCTGTAGTTGTAGCAGGAATGGAGGGTGCTCTACCAAGTGTAGTTGGTGGACTTGTTTCCCACCCAATTATAGCAGTCCCAACAAGCATCGGTTATGGGGCAAATTTTCATGGTTTATCCGCTTTACTAACAATGCTTAATTCCTGTGCATCAGGAATCAGTGTAGTGAATATCGACAATGGTTTCGGTGGTGCTTACAACGCTGTCTTAATTGATCAACTTGCACAAAAAGGAGAACTAGATTAAATGAAAACACTCTATTTTGACTGTTTTTCCGGAATAAGTGGGGATATGGTAATCGGTGCATTACTCGATGCAGGTGGAGACCCTCAGAAACTTGTTGAGGAGTTAAAGAAGCTTCATTTTGAGGATGAATACGAATTAGAATGGAAAAAGGTCGTTAAAAACGGAATTACATCTACTAAATTTGATGTCATTCTAAAAGAGCAAGGCAACAAACGTTCACATGATCATCACCACGATCATGACCATGAACACCATCATCATCATCATGAACATACTCATGATCACAATCATAACCATGATCACGCACATATACATACACACGACCATGATCATCACAGCCATGAACAAGAACACCATCATCATTCACATCGTGCCTATAAGGATATTGTGAAGATGATTGAGGAATCTGAATTGGAAAACGAAGTTAAGGAAATATCGCTTAAGATTTTTAAGAAAATAGGTGAAGCGGAAGGCCTTATTCATGGACTTCCATTGGAAAAAGTTCATTTTCATGAGGTAGGTGCTGTTGATTCTATAATTGATATTGTTGGTGCAGCGATTTTACTGCATCAATTAGAAATTACCACGATCAAATCGTCATCTGTTCCAGTTGGAACAGGGAAAATCCATATTGATCATGGAATATACCCAGTCCCAGCGCCTGCTACACTTGAAATCCTTAAAGGTGTTCCAATTGAGCAAAGCGATATTCGTTTTGAGCTAACGACACCAACAGGAGCAGGAATAATTTCTGTGCTTACAGATGAATTTTGCAGTTTTCCTTCAATGAAAGTAGCATCAATTGGCTATGGAGCCGGCACTAAAACATTCAAAGATCGTCCTAATGTTCTACGCGTCATTATTGGAGAATAAACGTTCATTATAGTCCTCACAAAACGTGGGGACTTTTCTTCTTTTTAAATTGCTATTATTGACACCTGTTATATTATGCAGTATAATTATCTTGAATTTAAGATATCTTACTTTAAGATATGTCTATTTTTCATATATTATCATTGCATGGAAAAACTAAAAAATATGCAATAAAATTGGAGGCATAAGAAATGAACGGATTAAAAGGAATACACCATGTTACTGCGATCACTAGTAGTGCAGAAAAAAACTATGAATTTTTCACCTATGTATTAGGAATGCGATTAGTAAAGAAAACAGTAAACCAAGATGATATTCAAACATATCACTTATTTTTTGCAGACGATACAGGCAGTCCAGGTACTGACATGACCTTCTTTGATTTTCCGGGAATCCCAAAAGGTGTTCATGGTACAAATGAAATTTCAAAAACATCTTTCCGAGTTCCAACCGATGCTGCGATTGATTATTGGGTAAAACGTTTTGATCGATTAAATATTAAGCACTTCGGGGTAAAAGAACAATTTGGAGTAAAAACTCTTTCATTCGTTGACTTTGATGACCAACAATATCAATTGGTTTCAGACGAAAATAACAAGGGCGTACCTGCCGGAATTCCATGGCAAAAAGGACCAATTCCATTAGAATACGCAATCACTGGTTTAGGGCCATTATTTGTACGTACTGCCCATTTTGATTTCTTTAAGGAAATGCTTGAAAAGGTATTACAATTTAAAGAAATTGCACAAGAAAGTTCATTCCACTTGTTTGAAGTAGGTGAAGGGGGAAATGGAGCGCAGGTTGTGGTTGAAAATAACTCTATTCTTCCACCAGCACAACAAGGTTTTGGAACAGTCCACCACGCAGCTTTCCGTGTAGAAGATAAATCAGTCCTTAATGAGTGGGACAAGCATTTACGCGAATTCGGTTTCCAAACCTCAGGATTTGTTGACCGCTTCTTCTTCGGCTCACTTTATTCTAGAGTGGCACCTGGTATTTTATTTGAGTTTGCTACAGATGGTCCTGGATTTATGGGAGATGAACCATACGAAACACTGGGTGAAAAGCTTTCTTTACCACCATTCTTAGAGCCAAAGCGTGAAGCCATTGAAAGCTATGTTCGACCTATTGACACCGTTAGAAGTACGAAGGAATTTATAAAAGAATAATCTTGATCTAGGGTGCCCCATAAATAGGGGCATCATTTTTTTGCTTTAGTGATTAATGGTCCATTCTTTAATCAAATCTTAACAATTACCCATTGTACATAGGTCAAAAGACTTGAAACCTTGCTTTTCCCACGTTAATTTCTTCCATTATTACTACCAATGGAAGGATTTTATCGAATTCCATCGAAATTTGTCTTATTTCATTGTATAATTATCTGTTGTAAGACTAAAAAGCTGGGAAAGGATGATGTCCAATGATGGAGTGGGCGTTGGTCATATTATTTGGAGTAGCAGCAGTGTTGCTCATTTTATCTTATGCACTTACGAAAAAAGCAAAAAAGGCAGAACAGCGCGAGCTTGAATTATATTCAGTAAGTTTTATGGAGGAAATAAACAAGCTACAGCAACAAATGAGAAACCTAGAATTAGACAATGAAATTCTCGCAAACCAAGCTGGAATTGATACTACGGACAAAGAACATCGTGAGTTACTTCGTGATGCACTTGATTTACACAAAAGAGGATATTCATTAACTTCCATTGCGAATGAAAAAAACGTAAGTGAAATCGAAGTACAAGGTTTACTATCTCCTTTTATAAAACAAACAGAAGGGAGAAAAGCAGCTAATGACCGCTAAAACATTAACTAGCTTCGCTTCCGGGCTTTTACTTGCTGCGGTTGTTTGTGCTCTTGTGTATTTTTTCGGCCCCCAACAAGCAACAAGTACAAAGGCAGGAGAAAAAACAACTGTCGAAGAGCTTAAAAGCCTTCTAGCTGATGAAGGTTATGTTGTGCATTCAGAAGAGGAATGGAATCAAGCTATTGCTGAAGCGAAGAATCCAGTTGAAAAAACCGAAGAACAACCTAAAGAGGAAGTAAAAGAAGAGGTAGTGGAAGAACAAAAAGAAGAACCAGCTGAACCGGTTGTCAATACAACCGTTATCACTGTCTCCGAAGGTATGACAAGCTATGAAGTTGGAAAGGCACTTATTTCAGCAAATATCATAACTGGAAATGCTTGGGACTTCGCAAATTTAGTTGAGAAACAAGGTGTTGCCAAATACTTAAAGCTTGGCTCACACGAAATTAATAGCAATATGACAACAGACGAAATCATTTCTATAATCTTTAATAAAAAATAAACCTACACAAAAAGACCAAAACCACTAAAAAGTGATTTGGTCTTTTTCGTTTTCTGTGAAACTTTTTTTGTGAAACAAGAAAATTCGAGCGGTGACATGCACCAAAATGTAGGCATTTCACACAAAAAGGAGACAATTGTTATCATTTTCGCTGTGCTTACATATTATAGAATATAATTAAATATTAATTATAAACTTGGTAACTTACTTTGATGTGTTTTATAAATATGTTTTCTGTCAAGAATGAATGTATAGTAAATAAGCTAATGGGGTGATACGAAATGTATACCAATAAAGCAATTCAGGTTCTTGACCGTATGCGTTTATCAAATGGTGCTTATACAGCAAGTTTATCAAATGATTATAGCTATGTGTGGATTCGAGATATAGTATATACAGTTCTTCCTTTTATCAATGAACCGTCTGATAGATATGTGAATGCCTACCATGCCTTATTTGATATGTTTAAGTCGTATGAGTGGAAAATTGATATTCATCGGAAAAAGAAACCAATTTATTTGTTTGAATACATCCATTCACGGTATTCAACCGATTTAAAGGAGATGCCAGTCGAATGGGGGCATGCCCAAAATGATGCGATAGGTGCATTTTTATGGGGAGTTGGTGAAGGATACCGCTTAGGACAAAAAGTAATTCGAGATAAAAAGGATATTGAAATTGTTCAAAAGCTTGTCGATTATCTAGAGTGCCTTCAATATTGGCAAGCAAAAGATAATGGCATGTGGGAAGAGAACATGGAAGTTCATGCTTCAAGTATAGGTGCATGTGTTGCGGGATTAAATGCCGTAAAAATCCTTGTTAATGTAAATGAGGATCTAATCAAAAAAGGTGAGAATGCTTTGCGAAACTTATTACCTCGAGAAAGCGAAACAAAGGATACTGATTTAGCATTGCTTTCTCTCGTATTTCCATATCGGGTGGTTGACCGTGATACTGCACTAAAAATTGTTGAAACCGTTTCCTCAAAATTGGAGCGCAAATATGGTGTGATTCGCTATGAAAATGATCAATATTATAATGAAGGAAAAGAAGCAGAGTGGTGCTTTGGATTCCCTTGGCTGGGGCTTTGCTACTTAGAATTAGGTCAATTTCACAAAGCAAGTGAATATATAGAAAAAACAAAAAGGATTGTGCCTGATAATTGGGAGGTTCCAGAGCTCTATGTAGGTGGTACAAATACACCAAATGGAAACACCCCATTAGCATGGTCAGTTGCGATGTCCTATATTTTCCTCACGAAAATTGAAGACCTTGCACAACAAAAAATATCTTAAAAGGCTGCGAAAGCAGCCTTTTTTATATCGCTTTTAACCAATACACACCCTTCATTATACCAATATAACAAAACACCTGAGATTCCTACCTGTATATACATTATTTCAAAATATCAAATTTCTGCACAAAATAGTAAAAAACTCCCACAAATCAACACTTCATTGTAAACGGTTTCAAGTGATACCATTAAAATAATTTTCGGTAAAATAATAATTTTCCATCTATTCTACCTTATTTGACAATAAAAAACATTATTCGCCAAAGGAATAAAACTTACTCACCACGAATTAATATAATTAAGTGAAAAGGTAATATCAAACCATGGTCTTATTATTTTTTATTAATTTCATACAAATGATATAAATTTTTGGTATTACAAACTTTCTACTTACATATAACAAAAGGAGGATATGATAGTGAATTCTACGCTTGAAAAGCAGGCTGAACTTTTTCCAAGTGAGTTCGACCTGTATTTATTTCATGAAGGAACATTATTAGAAGGCTTTAATATGTTTGGTGCCCATGTTATATCCTATAAAGGGATTGACGGTGTACGATTTTCTGTTTGGGCACCTCATGCCAAAGCTGTGTCTGTCGTTGGTGATTTTAATAACTGGGATGGCAGTGCAAATGGCCTTGAGATGATTCCAAACTCTGGTGTATGGATTGGATTTATTCCAGGATTAAAAGTGGGGGAGATATATAAATACGAAATCACAAATGCAAATGGGGGAAAGAAACTTAAAGCCGATCCATATGCATTCTTTTCTGAGGTAAGACCGAATACTGCATCCGTAATAACTAAACTAGACCAATACAAATGGAATGATAAGAAATGGATAAAAAGCCGGGAGAAAGCAGATTCCTATAATAATCCAATGTTAATTTACGAATTACATACTGGTTCCTGGAAAAAGAAAAAAGACGGTAGCTTTTATACATACCGCGAGCTAGCGGACGAACTAATAGACTATGTAGTTGATCAAGGTTTTACACATATTGAATTAATGCCAATCATGGAACATCCATTCGACTTATCCTGGGGCTATCAAATAACAGGCTTTTATTCTGTTACAAGTCGTTACGGGAGTCCTTTGGACTTTATGTATTTTGTGGATCAGTGTCATCAAAAAGGCTTAGGTGTCATACTTGATTGGGTTCCCGTTCATTTCTGCCGTGATGATCACGGACTTGGAAGATTTGATGGAACTCCTCTTTATGAGCATACAGAATCAAAACGAGCTGACAGACCATTATGGGGGACGTACAGCTTTGATTTTACAAAACCGGAGATTCATAGTTTCTTACTTTCCAACCTTGCTTTTTGGATGGATATGTACCATATTGATGGCTTTCGGATCGATGCCGTATCATCATTAATCTACCTCAACCACGACAACCCGCAACAAGAAAAGCTATTTAATCAATTTGGTGGCGAAGAAAACCCAGAGGCAATCGAATTTATAAAAAAAGCCAATGAAGCCATGTTCAAAAGATATCCGGGAGTATTAATGATTGCAGAA
>NZ_JBALOX010000169.1:0-4021 GCF_036965165.1 Bacillus sp. JJ1521
ACAGTAGAAGATTTAAAAGCTTTTGGCATCCAGGAGAAAAATGCAATATTAGAATCAGATTTTCTTATTGTCCTATTACCTGCAGGAAAGGGAAGTCATATTGAACTCGGGATAGCGCTTGGGCAAGGTAAGAAAATCTATCTATATTCACCGAATGACGAAATTAACAACTTTGAAACAACAAGTACATTCTATCATTTGCTTGAAGTTGAAAAGTGTATTGGTACGATTGAAGATTTAATAGAGAAGTTATCTGAAAGTAATCACTTTTTTAGAAGCTGAGGTTACAATGTTAAAAAACAAAGAAGACGTAATAAAAATTATATCTGAAGATGATTGGATGATGGAGTTATTAAGGGCAGCAAAATCATTACAATTGCCTGATTGGTGGATATGCGCAGGGTTTATACGTTCAAAGATATGGGATACATTACACGGTTTTAGTGAAAGAACGAATACACCTGATGTGGATGTTATTTACTTTGATAATCAAAATATTGATGAATTAACAGAAAAGATCTTAGAAGATAAATTAAGAAGCACTATTCCAAGCGTTCCTTGGTCTGTGAAAAACGAGGCAAGAATGCACGTTGTAAACAATATCCCTCCTTATACATCTGCTGTTGATGCCATATCAAAATTCCCTGAAACAGCAACTGCCCTTGGTGTAAAAATAGACGATCAAGAAAATGTAATTCTAACGGCTCCTTGTGGAATTGATGATGTACTCAATATGGAGGTAAAGCCAACAACGCATTTTACAGAAACGAAAGAACGGGTTGCAATCTATGAGGAACGTATTTTAAAGAAAGACTGGAAGTCAATCTGGCCGTTGATAAAAGTCCATCATATAAGGTAGTTTGCGGTTAAGTTAAGGGGAAATCAATCTATGAAAATAAACACTATGAACATTCCAGATCTCATGGATCATTATCATGTACCTGGTTTGAGCATTGCTTTAATTGAAAAAGCTCAAGTCAGTGCAATAGGGAACTATGGTGTCCTACAGACAGGCTCCTCTAAAAAAGTAGATGAACATTCCATATTTAATGCTTGTTCAATCAGTAAGTTTCTTACTGGAATGTTAGTTTTAAAATTAACCGAACTAGACCTCCTTGATTTAGATGAAGATGTAAATAGTAAACTAAAGTTTTGGAAAGTACCTGAAAATAAATGCACTAAAAATAAAAAGGTTACTTTACGAAACTTGCTTAGCCATCAATCCGGGATTATAGACCCTAAATATAGTTTCACTGAGCAAAAATCAAGCATAGGTATGCCTTCAATGGTAGATCTCTTAGCGGGAAAAACACCCTATTGCCCCGAACCTATTGAAGTAAAATATGAACCTGAAAGTGAATTTCACTATTCGGATGCTGGCTTTTGTGTGATTCAGCAGCTAATAGAAGATGTTACTAAAAAGTCATTTAAACAGGTTGCGTACGAATATATATTTGAACCGTTAAACATGGTAAATAGCCACTTTGTTACGAATTTATCGGATATTAGAAATGAAAACTTTTCTAGTGGACATAACAAAAATGGTGAAATTGTTGGAGAATTTCCGATATATCCTTACCCTGCGGCTTCAGGTTTATGGACAACCACCTCGGATCTAGCCCGATTGGTCATTGAACTATTGAATTCCTTAAAAGGTGAAAGCACAATTGGAATTTCTGCAAGTAAGGCAAAGGAAATAATAAGCCCTCAAAGCGATAAGAAATGGTGCGGATTAGGAGTGTTTTTAGACGGAGAGGGAACAGAATTTGAAATATCCTCACTTGGTTGGGGAGAAGGGTATCAATGTATGATGGTGGCATTTCCACATAGAGAGACCGGTGCGGTGATCATGACAAATGCTGAATTAGGTGTTCATCAAATGGAAGGGATTATCGGTGAAATATATAGATCCCTTGTAATATAAAAAGATAACTGGAGGTTCCAGAAAATGAAAGTGTTATCCGTTAAACAAAATCCTGAATATATGAAAAGAGCAATCACCTATTTTCAAAGTAAATGGGCAAGTGAACAAAGCATGAAGGTGTATGAAGATTGTATCGCACATTGTATTACGAGCCCAAATCCATTGCCACAATGGTATCTCTTGATGGATGATGATAAAATCATTGGCTGTGCGGGGCTTATTACAAATGATTTCATTAGCCGGATGGACCTTTATCCTTGGGTGTGCGCTGTGTACATCGAAGAGGAATATAGGGGGAATAATTATAGTTCTATTCTGCTAGAGCGGGCCAAAAACGATGCAAAAGCAGGTGGTTTTTCAAACTTATACCTTTGTACCGATCACATTGGATTATATGAAAAATATGGGTTCGAGCATATTGGTACAGGCTATCATCCGTGGGGAGAGAGTTCCCGTATTTATGAAGTAGCTTTATGAAAAAAGATGTCTCCGTACCTAATTTAATATTAGATATAGCTGGGGTAATTGCAACTAATTTTTCACCGTTATTTTGGGAGGATTTATCTTCAAAATTTGATACATCATATGAATAACTCATTAAGTTCAGAAGGGACATTCGGGAGGAACTATGGGCTGGCAAGATTGAGGAACAGGAATTTTGGGATAGATAGTTGAAGAAGGAAAAACCACAAATTTATTTTCTGGAGAATCTTAAAGTTATTTTTATAAAATTCATACAATGTGTTAATATTTCCTGGTTAGAATAAAGGCAGTATTAGAAGGAAAGAGAAAAGAGGGATTTGATGACACTCTTAATAATGGCAATTAGGTTTGTTTGGGAATTTCTAGCTCTAATCATTTTTGGTTTATGGGGGTTTCATCATGGGAAATTTCTTGGGGCTATTGGAATACCCTTAGTGGTGGTAGTTATTTGGGCTATATTGGGCTCACCAGGTGCACCTTATAAACTTCCAGGATTTTATGGTATTATTTTGGAGTTGTTTTTATTTTTAGCAGCAAGCTACACACTGTATAAACTAGGGCATACACAATTAGCCTTCACATATTGCATTGTAGCTCTAATAACATCTTTTCTCATTCATTATATGAATATATAACATACAAAAAAGCAATTCAGAATATAATTTAATTATCTATAGAATAAGCGTTAAGAATCCTTATCTCTTCTTTAACTATAGAGTGCGATGATCCAAGAAGGATTATCGCTTTTTTTGTTGAAGTTATTAAGCTAATGGGCAGGCTAGTATTACCAACATAGACACTGTTAATAGGAAATTTTAAAATACTTTAGGAGATAGGGAGGATATAAAGTGAACTATGAAATTATTACATTACCCAGCTATAGGGCAGTAGGATTAAAATGGGAGGGGACATTTTCTGAAATTGTACCGAATTTAAAAAACGTTATTCGACAGATTGAAGAACGTGCCAATGAGTTAGAGTATAAGGTGAATCCAAATGTTCAATTAGGTCTATCTTATCATGTAATTGAAAATGGATTTGTGCATTACGCAGTGTATGAAGTGAGTGAAGAACAGGAAATTCCTAATGGGATGATTGAAATAAGGGTTCCTGAACTGACCTATCTGAAAACAACACATAAAAAAGGAGAAGATATACAAGAGACATATACGGATTTACATAAATGGTTATTTGATAGTGACTATACTGCATTTAGGGAGGTTGGTGTAGATTACTATGATCCATATATGCCAATAAAACATGAACATAATCCAGTTGATAGTGATCCTAGCGATCCTCACTTTGATATTTTTATTCCGATTGTAAAAAAATAACATTATCTTAATAAACAAACGTTAGCATTACTATAACAACAGTAATGCTTTTCTTTATTAAAGTAAATTAGCAGGTTAGTAGAAAGGACTATTGTTATAAGGGGGGAAGTAATATATTTATAGTTCAAATCGGGGTAATTATATTAGCATTAGTTTTAGGATATATATTAGCTAGAATAGAATATTGAAAATTTACATTAGCAGAAAAGGAACAATTTATTAAAGAATTACGGAATCCCTTTTTGGTTCTTTTCCACGTACTAGATCTAATTGGATATAT
>NZ_JBALOX010000170.1:0-4698 GCF_036965165.1 Bacillus sp. JJ1521
ATCTGGGCACAAATACGCAGAGGCGTATTTGATATATATATTCTATCCAAATTTATTCGAAACGATAAGAGATTTTAAGGATGAAACTGAAAAAAGGGGAGAGGATCCCCTTAGGCTGGAGTTGTCGTTTTACCAATCCATTTAAAATAAAGGAAAATGGAAATCAGAACAGAGACTGCAGAGGCAATGTAGATTGACTGGTACCCTAATAGGTAGGCAATCTGACCGAAAGTAATGGCACCAATTCCAACCCCTAAATCAAAGGATGAAAAAAAGGTAGCATTTGCCATCCCTTTGCGATGGGCAGGAGCTGTTTGCACAGCCCAAGCTTGTAAGGCTGGTTGTAAGGCGCCAAAACCAAGTCCATAAAGAAAAGCAGCGATATAAAGGACAAGACTACTAGGTAACCAGGCTAATAGAAACATAGCAATCACAATTGAAAAAGCACCAGGTGTAAAAATTGCTCGGTGGCCCTTCAAATCATAAATGCGACCAGCAAACGTACGAGTAATCATCAAAGCAACCGCAAATAAAAGAAAGTACCATTCAATTCCGGGTATTCCCTTTTGTAAAGAATATAAAGGTAAAAAGGTTGCAATTCCTCCAAATGTAACAGTGATAAAGAATAATAGAATCGAAGGTGGGAGGGCTGTTTTTTCATAAAAGTCCCATTTCTTTGGGATCTCTTTTACAGGTTCGACTTTTTTGTAGTGGATTCTAGATGATAGGATGAGAGCGACTAAACCAAGAATGGCACAGATGAAAAAGAGCTTTGTAAAAGATATTGTACCTGCAAGTGTAAGACCTAAAGATGGTCCAAACGCAAGGGCGACATTACCGAATAGACCGAAATAGCCCATTCCCTCACCACGTCTTTTGGCAGGGATTAAATCTGTAGCGATTGTGCCTGAGGCTGTTGTTGAAAAGCCCCACCCAATCCCTTGAATGATTCTAAACACGAATAAAAGAAATAAGCCTGAGATGATTCCATAGGAACCAACAGAGATCACGAAGATGGAAAGTCCAAGTAAATAAACGAAGCGTCGTCCTCTTTTTTCTAATTGATGGCCGGCGAAGGGTCTGATTAAAAGTGCGGAAAAGGTAAAAAATCCAACGACTAATCCAATGAGTTGGTCATTCCCTCCAAGCTGTTCTACAAAAAGTGGAATTGTTGGCAAGGTCATTTGAAAGCCGAGAAAAATAAAAAAGTTTGAAATACAAATAAGGGTAAAATCGCGGGTCCAAATTTTTTCTTTGGTCGAACTAAGTGGTGGTGGTGTTTCTTTAATCAGCGGTGCACTCATAGAATCTCTCCATTGTGTAATATTTCGATTGCCTAAATATTAATACTATTTAAATTTTACCAAAAAAGTCAGTGAAATCCCACCATTTTGCACCATGAATTCGGTAGAATTTCACTGACATTGACTTGTGACTTTTAATCCTCCTGCGAAACCGATTGAAGCATGGCTTCTCCGAGCTCGGCTGAACGAGTAGTAGCGCGCTTAATACATGAAACCATCGCTTGCTGGTAATTATATTGCTCCAACACTTTTATACCTGCTTCTGTCGTACCACCTGGGCTTGTTACTTCTTTTCGTAATGTAGCAGGTTGCTTCGGTGAAATTTTCAGCATTTCCGCTGCACCAATAATCGTTTGAAGAATTAATTCTTTGGCGATCCCTTTTTCAAGACCAATATCATCAGCTGCTTTTTCCATCGCTTCAACTAAATAATATACATATGCAGGGCCACTTCCTGATAGACCCGTCACAGCATGTAGGTCTTTTTCTGCAACTGTTGTAACAATCCCAATCGTTTCAAATAATTGGCGCGCAATCAGAAGATGGTTTTCGTTTGCGTACTGACCGATTGATAAGGCAGTAGCTGATTTTCCGATGGTTGCAGATGTGTTTGGCATTGCACGTACAACTGCCACTTCTTTGCCCAGTAAGTCAGTTATGGTTGTTGTTGCAACTCCTGCTAATACAGAAATGATCAGTTGTTTTTCGCTGACAAGATCTTTAATGCCTAAAACAGCCTCCGCAACATCCTTTGGCTTGATCGCAAGAATGATGATTCCAGCATTTTCAATCGTTTCTCGTTTGTTCTGACTAATCGTTACCCCATACGTTTTGTGTAGTTCATCTAATCGTGTATGATTGGAACGGTTCATTACAGAAATTTGTCCGGGCAAGAAGAGCTCCTTTTGCAGCATTCCAGAAATCATGGCCTCAGCCATTGAGCCGGCCCCAATAAACACAATATTTTGTTTCATTTCCATAACGATCCCTCCGTAGTATTAAAAATAAAAAGACCTACTCCATCCTTATTAAAGGACGGAATAGGTCTAGGCTATCCGCGGTACCACCTTACTTAACATCTGAAAAAATGACTTTTCGATGTTCTACTCGTACCCGTATCGTGGGAAAGACGGTTAGGTTTTCCTAACAGCTCATAGGTAGGTTCAATCAAGAAGTGGGCTTGAGATCTTTCAGACGGTGGATCTCACTCTCTTTTCGCCATTGCATGACTTACTAGTCCTAATCATTGCCTTTACGAATTTAATATTGTTAGTCATTATGCACTGATTTAAGCGGGATGTCAAGGACTTATTTTTTCAAAATAAGCCCATTTTTATGTACATAACATATATATTATTTGAATATAATGACAAAACAATGCTGAAAAGGTAAACTAATAGTGGATAAAATGTAACGAAATGATATGTATATTGTACAAAGGAGATTTATATGAGTAAACTTACGAGCACGAAGGATGTTTATAAAATTACCTTGCCGACACCATTTGCAGTCGGGGATGTGAATGTATATGTTGTTAAGGGAGATACCTTAACCTTAATTGATGCTGGAGCAAAAACGGAGGAAGCATGGCAGTCTTTTAACGAGCAGCTTGGTCAGTTAGGCTACAAACCATCTGATATCGAGCAAATCGTGATCACCCATCATCATCCGGACCATGTCGGACTACTTGATTATTTTAGTAAGGATATCCCAATAATCGGTCATCCAAAAAATCAACCATGGATTAGTCAGGATAAGCAATTCTTTGTAGATAATGAGCCATTTTATAAAGATCTTTTCAATCAATTAGGACTTGACCCAGCATTTGTGGCTTTAATTGATATGGATGAAGAATTTAAATACTCTTGCCGCAGGTCGCTCACAACAACGACTGGGGAAGGAGATACAATAGATGGGTTAACGGGCTTTAAAGTGTTGGAGACACCTGGGCATGCGCAAAGTCATATCGTTTTGTATCGGGAAGAGGACGGAATGCTGATTGCAGGCGACACCCTTTTAGCAAAAATCTCGCCAAATCCATTGCTTGAACCACCGCAATTTGGTGAAACTGCAAGACCTAGACCGTTAATTCAATATAACAATTCTTTAAGAAAACTTCTTACCCTTGATTTATCAAAGGTCGTGACAGGGCATGGAGACGATATTGTGAATCCACATGACTTAATTCAAGAAAGATTCGTATCGCAAAAGGAACGAGCCTATTATGTTCTGGAAATGATTAAAAAGAAGCCAATGACGGCCTTTGAAGTATGCACTCAATTATTCCCGAGAGTGTACTTGAAGCAACCTCTCTTCACGGTGTCTGAAACAGTTGGACAGCTTGACTTCCTTGAGGAAATAGGTGAAATTAAGATAGAAGTTGTGAACGGACAATATATTTACCATGCAAATTAATATCTGAGGTGAAAAAATTTCTAATGAATTCAAGACTAAAAGGAAAAACAGTTGTCATTACAGGGGCTTCGAGTGGGATTGGTGAAAAAATTGCCTATCTTGCTGCAGAGCAGGGGGCATCTCCCATTCTTTTGGCCCGCAGTTATGACCAGTTAGAAAAAATAGCACAGAACATTAAAGATAAATACAATATTGACTGCTTATTTTATAAATTGGATGTTCGTGATACAGACAATGTAAAAGAAGTGTTTGAGGATATACTGCGTCATGCAAAAACAATTGATGTGCTTGTGAATAATGCCGGGTTTGGTGTTTTTGCAAATGTTGTGGATGCTGATATAAATCAGATGAAGGCAATGTTTGAGGTCAATGTTTTTGGACTCATTTCTTGTACAAAGATGGTATTGCCGACGATGATGAAGCAAAATTCGGGTCATATCATTAATATTGCCTCACAGGCTGGGAAAATCGCAACACCAAAATCATCTGTATATTCCGCCTCAAAACACGCTGTTCTTGGGTTTACAAACAGTTTACGGATGGAGCTTTCAAACACCAATATCCATGTAACAGCCGTAAATCCAGGGCCCATTCGAACGCGGTTTTTCGATATTGCAGACGAATCTGGTACATATGCGAAGAATGTAAATCGGTTTATGTTGGACCCTGATGTGGTCGCTTCTAAAATTGTAAATGCGATGTTTACATCTAAGCGTGAACTCAACCTCCCAGGCTGGATGAATGCAGGGAGCATGTTCTATACTCTCTTTCCTCGACTTGTTGAAAAGGTGGGAGGAAAGGCGTTTTTTAAGAAATAAATTTGGAAAATACCCCTTTTATTTTTTATTGAAATCGTACATTTCGCTATACCACGGGGTCGCAAAACGATAAATGGTATGCCGCCAACAGCATTACCGGTATATCACGAGGTCGTAAAATGATAAATGGTATACTACAACCGACATTCCCGGTATATCAC
>NZ_JBALOX010000170.1:4877-6801 GCF_036965165.1 Bacillus sp. JJ1521
AGTCGTAAAACGATAAATGGTATACCGCAAACCGCATTACCGGTATATCACGGAGTCGTAAAACGATAAACGGTATACCGCAACCGACATTTCCGATATATCAGAGGGTCGCAAACTGATAAATGATATACCGCAAATAAAACCATTTACATTGGAATTACTTAGTCGTTGTTCTTGTCTATGCCCATTATGGGAAATAGAAATTTTAAGTAAGAAAAAAAAAGATTGACTTTAAAAAGAAGAATCCTTAGACTAATATTATAAGTTAATACTATATCCTTTTTTAAAGGGGAGTAGCTTTTACAACAAAGTCGTCATTTCGGAGAATTCTATTTTCTCGGCTTTGTTGGCAACCAATTCGTTGTTAGCAAGACCTTTGCCTATTGGTAAAGGTCTTTTATTGTTTTAAAAAACCTTTGCCTAACGGTAAAGGTTTTTTTGTTTTTCAAGGTCTGTGGTGCATGAATAAGGATTTTATTAATATCAAACAGGAGGAAATTCATGATTCTAAGAAAATATATGGCGCTATTAGGGGTAGGATCTGCACAGATTGATCTGATGCTTGAAAAGGAAACATATAGGGCAGGTGAGGAGGTAAAGGGACATTTCTTGATTAAAGGTGGAACTATATTACAACAATTGAAACGGATTGATTGTGATTTGGTTTTAATAGAAAGCCAAGAGAAAAACGAAGAAATCGTTGATTCTATTACTATATTAACTACCGAGTGTATTCAAGCGGATGCTATCAATAAAATTCCTTTTACTTTCAGGCTTCCTAATTCTGCCCGAATATCAACAGGCTCGTTATGCTATCGATTTAAAACTAGATTAGCCTTCACCAAAGGGGTAGAAAGCTTTGATCAGGATGCTATTCGGATTGTTAATGATTAACAGAAATAATGAAATAACAAGGATATAAATCTATTTATTAGGAGGAAGATATAATTGGAGCTTTCAATTTTGTTAGAATATGGATGGGTATTGTTACTATTAATCGCCATCGAAGGTTTGTTGGCAGCTGATAATGCGCTTGTACTGGCCATTATGGTAAAGCATCTTCCAGAGGATGAAAGAAAAAAAGCACTTTTCTATGGACTAGTAGGTGCCTTCGTATTCCGCTTTGGATCATTATTCATTATTTCTTTCCTTGTCGATGTTTGGCAAGTGCAGGCGATAGGTGCATTATACCTGTTATTCATCGCAATCAATCATATTTTGAGGAAACTTGTCCTTAAAAATAAAAAGCTGAAAAAATCAAAAAAAGATGAAAAGAAATCAGGTTTTTGGGGAACGGTTTTCAAAGTGGAATTAGCAGATATTGCATTTGCTGTTGACTCAATTTTGGCTGCAGTTGCTCTAGCCATGACCCTTCCGAACACAAATATTCCGAATATTGGTGGTATGGATGGCGGTAAATTCCTAGTCATTTTTGCCGGGGGATTAATCGGTTTAATTATCATGCGTTTCGCCGCAAACTTCTTTGTGAAATTGCTTCATGCTAAGCCAGGTCTTGAAATTGCTGCTTTTGCGATTGTCGGATGGGTTGGAGTAAAGCTTGCCGTTTTAACATTAGGACATCCTGATGTGGGAATAATCTCGTATGAATTTGCACATTCCATTGAATGGAAGCTTATCTTCTACTCTGTTTTGATTGTGATTGCCGCGACTGCGTGGTTTCTGACTAAAGAAACAAACGAAAAACAGCTATCAGAATAACCTAGATTTATAAAATACAAGATTTTTAAGGAAAGAGTCGGAAGGATGCAGATACCGGTTCTTTTTTTCGTGAAAACTACATAGCAAAAGGTAGTTTCTGACTATCTATTCCTGTTAACGGTATATCACGGAGTCGCAAAACGATAAATGGAATACCGCAAACGACATTACCGGTATGTCACGGGTTCGCAAAAAGATAAATGGT
>NZ_JBALOX010000170.1:7021-16318 GCF_036965165.1 Bacillus sp. JJ1521
ACGATAATTGGTATACCGCAAACGATTTAGGCATGTTGAAGAAAGTTTCTGTTCTTCAGTGGCAGTGCTTGTATAATATAATATTAATCGTCCAGTTGTTAATACTAGAATTTGATTGAGGATATTTCAAAATTACAGGAACATAGGAGGTATGAAATTTGAAAATCCAAAGAATAGATCATGTGGCTGTGATCGTAAAGGATCTCTCTGCGGCTAAAGGGTTTTTTCTCGATTTTGGTCTTGAGGTTAAAGGGGAATGGGAAATGGAAGGAGACTTGATGGGATATGCAGTCGGGCTAAACGACGTTAAAGTTGCATGTGTAGGAATGGGAACGCCAGGTGGTCAGACATGGTTAGAGTTAATCAAATTTTATAATCCATCAGATGAAAAAGATATCCAGCAACCTCTTGCAAATACATTGGGTATCCGACATATTGCATTTACTGTTGAAGATATTGNNCGGAGATCTTTAGCGAGATTCGGCAATATGAGGAAAGTTATAAATTATGCTACGTTCGTGGTCCAGAGGGAATCATTTTGGAGTTGGCTGAGGAAATCAAATAAGTAATAGGCAGATAAACTACCACCTATAGAAGTCTAAGTATTAATTCTTGACGTATGATTTAGATAATGAGTAAATTACATTAAACAAATTGAATTACTGGGCATTAAATAGAAGCAACATAAGGGAGAGAATGACATGTCACAAAATGATCAGACAATTAGTTGTGCGATTCCAGTTCAATCGAACAACGATTCATCCAAAAAACCTGTAGAAATAAAAGCGGATGGTTCCTTCAACCGTCAAACGAATCGGTTTATCACACCGTTTGGAAACCAGCCTGAAGAGTTACCAGTTGAGTCTGGGCGTTACCGTTTGCTATGGTCTGCTGCATGTCCTTGGGCACACCGATCTGTGATCGTTCGCAAAGTGCTTGGTTTAGAAAAAGCGATTGGCTTAGGAACAGTTAGTCCATTGAGACCAAGAATTGAGCGTGTTGATTGGGAATTTTCCTTAGATGAAAACGGGGTTGATCCTGTTCTCGATGTCCAGTATGTGAGTGAGGTTTACAAGAACGCAGACCCTGATTATACAGGTAGACCTACTGTACCAGTCATGGTTGACATTGAAACAAAGCAGGCAGTTAACAATGATTATTTTAAACTCACCAACTACTTTGAAACAGTTTGGGCTCCGTTCAATAAGGAAAATGCTCCTGATTTATATCCGTGTGATCTACGCGAAGAAATTGACGCATTGAATGATGTCATTTTTCATGATGTAAACAATGGCGTATACAAATGTGGATTTGCCCGTTCTCAGGAGGCCTATGAACAAGCCTATGATCAATTGTTTACTAGATTAGATGAATTAGAGGAACGTCTGTCAAAGGAACGTTTCTTATTTGGTGATTTTATTACGGATTCTGATGTCAGATTATACACCACATTGGTGCGCTTTGATGCTGCCTACTATTCTGCGTTTCGCACAAATCGAAACCTAATCCGTGAGTTTAAAAATCTATGGGGATATGCACGGGATTTGTACCAGACTCCTGGTTTTGGTGAAACGACTGATTTTGATGCCATTAAGCGACATTACCACCTGTCCATCACGATTGATCCTGCAAAAGGAGAAGTAAATATTCTTCCTAAAGGACCAGACGAATCGGTATGGCTTTCCGAACATAACCGTGAGCAGTTAAGCGGAATAAAAGAAAAGTTCTTGATCCAAGGGTAGGTGAAGATATATGAAAATTCGTGATGCGAAGCAGGATGAATTGGAATTTATTCGCGAGCAACGGGTTGCTTCTTATCTTGAGCATTCGAGGGTAATCCCAGCCGATCATTGGCAGGCTCTTAAGCAAGCCATCTCGTCTGAAGCTGATAGTCAAACCGGTGTCGATCTCATTGTGTGTGAACTTGATGAAAAAATTGTAGGAAGCGTAGCGCTATTTCCTGCTAATACAGATGCTTATGAAGGTGAGGTGGAAGAGTTAGATTATCCTGAAATACGAATGCTTGCAGTTGATCCAGAGGCGCGTGGGAAAGGTGTCGCTTCAGCCTTAATTACCGAGTGCATTAAGCGATCTCAAGCAAAAAATCACCAATTCATCGGACTACATACGGGTGAGTTTATGAAGAATGCGATTAAATTATATTCGAAACACGGCTTTGAGCGCTTGCCACAATATGATTTTGAACCTGCAAATGATGGGATAATTGTGATGGCATTTCGATTGACTATATAATGATGGAAAATGGAATTTGCTAGCATCGATGTTTGTGAAGTTTTAGGAGGAGTGAAGGTTAATGGATCAAATATATTTAGACTACAATGCAAGTACACCAATTGCCGAGCAAGTACGGAAAGCTATGTTGCCTTTTTTTGAAAATTATTATGGAAATCCATCCTCTACTCATTTTGCGGGAGTTGGTGCAAAAGAGGCTGTAAAGCATGCAAGAAAAAAAGTGGCAAATCTATTAAACTGTAATCCTAATGAAATTATATTTACAAGTGGTGCAAGCGAGTCAAATAATTATGTTTTAAAGGGCGTGTTCCAACAATTTAAAGAGAAAGGAAACCATATAATCACCACAAAAATTGAACATCCTTCGATTTTAAAACCGTGTGAATATCTCGAAAGACAAGGCGCGAAAATTACTTATATTGAGGTAGATTCATTCGGGCGAGTTAATCCTCGTGACATCGAGGAAGCAATTACTGATCAAACAATATTAATTTCTGTCATGCATGCAAATAACGAAGTTGGTACACTTCAACCTATCGAAGAAATTAGTGCGATTGCAAAGGAACACAATGTTCTTTTTCATACGGATGCTTCTCAATCTTTAGGAAAAGTGCCCGTTGATGTAGAGAAACTAGATGTTGACTTTTTAAGTTTGGCAGGTCACAAAATGTATGCTCCTAAAGGAATTGGCGCATTATTTATTAGAGAAGGTACCGAGATTGAGTCACTAATACATGGGGCAGGACATGAAAGTGGAAGAAGGGCAGGCACTGAAAATATATTGTTGGCAGTCGGATTAGGTGAAGCTTGTGATGTAGCATATCAGCGTTTAGATGAGAATACACAAATTCAAAACCTACGAGATTACTTTTTTGACCAATTAAGGCAACTACCAAATGTAGCTATCTCTTTAAATGGACATCCCGACCTTCGTCTACCGAATACATTAAGCGTTAACTTTGAGAATAAAGTGGGTCAAGATATATTGGATTCAATCCCACAAATTGCAGCATCTACCGGATCTGCATGCCATACTGGCGAAGTCAACCTGTCACCAGTATTAAAAGCTATGGGGGTAACAAAAAGGGTTGGTATGGGAGCAGTTCGTTTTAGTTTAGGAAGATATACTACGAAAGGTGATATAGACACAACAGTTCAATTATTGAAGAGCGTATTAAAAAACCAATAACAACTTAGTAGGATAGTATTTCTAGATAAAAATGGGACTTAAGGATATGGAATTCTGGTGCCAGACCCCATTGTATAAGAAACGCATGTTCTAATTTAAGAAGTGCGTTTCTTATTTTCATTTGGTTGTATCCCTCGTGTCTAAAAGAATTTATAGAGAACTATTGTTGATTATCTCCTTTACTTTTTTCAAACTTACTCCTAGGTAATCAGCGATTTGTTCATAGGAGAGCCCTTTTTTATTCATATTTTTGACTAATTCGACATCCCTTTTTTCCATTCCCACTTCTATTCCCTTTTCCAATCCCTTCTCCATTCCTCTTTCAAAATAGGAATTAGGCAACTCCAAAATTCTGTCTGCTTCGTCTACCGGTAATTTCGCAATTTCCTTTTCCACTTGAACTTCCTCCTCCCTTGTTAATTTTAAATAGGTTTCAAAAAATCCATATATTAATTCCATTCTTACTGGATCTAATTCCATTCGACTGATCATCCGTAAAAATTCTAATCTTACTTGTACTCGTTCTTCTTTGGTATATCCCATCTTACTTAAGAGTGCCGCCACGACTGGATTATCTATTTTAATGAATTTCCGCCAGTTCTTTTTTATTAGATGGAGTTTTAAGTAGTTGAATTCTATAATTTGAAAAAATTGAACGAGGTTCGTTTTATATGTAAAACTTCGCAAATTCATTACGTTTAGTTTAGCAAAAGATTCCATAAAGACTTCGAAAAATTCCGACTTCAATATATAATTAAAATGGACAGTAGACTATTTACTGCGTTTCCTGATGATGCCCAATAAGGAAGCGCCTCATTTCATAATTAAGTCTTATAGAAGGAATAAATGGCAGAAGTTAGTAATTATGTAAATAAAATAATAAGTTGGTTTTATAGGGGGAAAGTAAATGCTTTCAAAAAAACAAATAAAAGGAATTGAAGAGCTACAGCATGCATGCGAAGCAGCCGAATCGATTCAAATGAAACTCAATTGGGATATGTTGCATACACGCAAGGAACAAGAAATCAGCGATTTTTTCCATTATGAAGATGGGAAGCTTGTTGGTTTTATCGGTCTATATGGTTTTGGAAATAAAGTTGAAATTTGCGGCATGGTACACCCTCGTTATCGCAGAAAGGGGATCTTTACCGATTTATTTAACCAAGTATTTGAAGTCATCGAGGAAAGGAAATATTCGCAAATTCTCCTAAACGCTCCTTCGACATCGGAATCGGCGAAAGGTTTTTTGCAAACGATCCAGTGCAGCTACTCATTTTCAGAGTATCAAATGAAGTGTGAAGAAGCTGACTTTGTTTTACAAGACGATGTAAATCTAAGATTAGCATCTCCAGATGACATTGAGATAGAAATCCTATTGGACGTCGAGTGTTTTGGTTTAGAAGCAGAAGAGGCATTGGAACACAATATGCGAATGAAGGAAGATAACCAGGAGCAATTTTATATCATAGAGACTAATGCGAAATCAGTCGGAAAACTTCGGATCTCACACACGAATGGAGAAGCATGGATTTATGGATTTGCCGTTTTGCCTGAGCATCAAGGAAAAGGAATTGGAAGAAAAGCATTAACAAATGCAATATTGAACGAACATCAAAAAGGGTACCCTGTTTTTCTTGAAGTAGAAGCGAAAAATAATCACGCATTAAGATTATATGAATCGTGCGGTTTCAAATCCTTTCATTCGCAAGATTATTACAGGCTGACGTAAATCTCCACTTTGCTTCACGGCATTCTTCGTAAAACTTGTAAGTATAATTTTACAGCCTGCCCCCATTGTGATATTACATTACCGCGCCGGGTGCCTGGTCCCTTTTATAATAATTAACAACGAGGTGTTATTTTTGCAAAGGAAAAATAGAAAAGAAGAAGAACAAAAGGAACTGACATTTCTAGGGGGAATTATTGTAATTCTCTTGCTAGTTGCTGGATTATTTACTAGTTCGATATACGGAATAATTTATTTGATAGCACATGCTGCTATTGCGTTTGTAGGTTATGTAATTTTAGACTACTATTTTGGCTTAGGATTTATAGCTGTTATCATGACCCTCGCAGTTTCAATTTATCTCCATTTATGGTTGGATGGTGCCTTCGACAAAGAAGAAAAGGTAAAAAAAGATGAGTTACAGGATAAAGAAGAAGAAGTAAAAATAAAATGAGTCACAGGGCCAAACCTCAAGTTTGCTATAGCATTACAGCGCTAGAGCATTACCGCACTTGGGGTCTGGCTCCTATATTTATATTAATATCGCTAAAAACCCTGAGCGATTTGTTTATTGTATGATGAATTTTAACCTGAAAAAATACCATTTGAATTTTCAAATTAACATTATATTCATGTTGACAAATAGGTTTATTTATAGTTCAATAAAAAAGTAAAGAAATGATTCTGAATATTGTAAATGTTCACATAGTGAACATGTAGTTCGAATATAGCTATGTTTCATTAACGGGTGTATAACGTAGACTGCTCGTTAGCTAATGTTCACATAGTGAACATACAGTTCACTTACCGTAGCAATTCAATTTTATCGATTTACTACATGCGAAATTCTATTGTATTTATTATTCAAATAGTGAACACATTGTTCATTTACCGGTTAATTTAGGTTTATATGGATAAAAGTACAGTAAAAACTGAAAATTAGGAGTGGTATTTTTGGATTCGTATATGCTGCAAACTTTATCAAATGCTATTGACGTCATTAATATTTTTGAAACCGAACCAAAACCTTTAAGTATTCAGGATATTGTTCAAAGAACAAATATGAATCGAACATCAGTTTACAGAATTCTATACACGCTTAGATCCAAAGGAATTCTTGAGTTGGATAAAAATACTGGAAAATATAGTTTAGGAATTAAAATGGTTCAATTGGCTTCCTTAGTTCTTCAAAGGTTAGACATAAAGCAAATTGCTAGACCGTATCTAGAAAAGTTATGGAATGAAATCAATGAAACTATTCATCTAGTTATTATGAATGAAAAAAATGCGATTTTTATTGATAAGCTCGAAACAAGTAATACAATTTTTATGGGTTCTTATATAGGATGGGCTGCACCTCTTTATTGTACTGCATCTGGAAAACTACTTTTAAGCTTCCAAAGTGAAGGTTTTATAGATGAATATTTGGAAACGGTTACAATCGAACCTTATACGTATAAAACAATTACTCATAAAAATGATTTTAAGAATAACTTAAGGATTATAAGAGAAAAGGGTTATTCCTTAGATAATGAAGAAATGGTAGAGGGTTTAAAATGTATTGCGGTTCCGATTACAAATGCGGATGGACTTACAGTAGCCTCCATTAGCATATCGGGTCCAACTAGCAGAATGAGTATAAAACAGGATCAGGTTATTGAATTATTAATGGAATATGCTTCATTAGTTTCAAAAAAGCTAGCAAAAAGTTCAGAGTTAATGATTAGATATTAAAAATTATTAAATACACAAAGGAGGATTTGAAGTGGAAAATCTATCATTGAAGTTAGTTCGTAGAATTGGGGACAATGGTGACTTAATTGGAAATCAACAAATAAATTACTCAGAAGATGAACTTCGTGAGTTATACCATAAAATGTTAATTGCTAGACTATATGATGAAAGGGCTTTTCGTTTACAAAGACAAGGAAGAATTGGAACCTATCCACCATTTAGTGGACAGGAGGCTGCACAAGTAGGTAGTGCTTTTGCTCTTGAAAAAGGGGATTGGCTATTTCCTTATGGCAGAGACTTAGCAGCTTGTTTTACTTTTGGAAAGGATATGAAAACCGCTTTACTTTATGCAATGGGGCATAAAGACGGAAGCAATGTTCCTGATGACGTTAATATTTTCCCACTAGCGATTATGATTCCCCCTCAAATCCCTCAAGCAGTGGGTGCCGCATGGGCAAGTAAGCTAAAAGGTGAAGATCGAGTAGCATTAACAACTTTTGGAGACGGAGCTACGTCTAAAGGGGATTTTCATGAAGGACTTAATATGGCCGCTGTATTAAAAGCGCCCGCAATCTTCCTATGTCAAAATAATAAATGGGCGATTAGCGTTCCAATTGAGAAACAGATGGCCACTGAGACAATTGCTCAAAAAGCAATAGCATATGGAATGCCAGGGGTTAGAGTCGATGGAAATGATATATTAGCTGTTTATGATGTCACAATGGAAGCGATAAATCGAGCTCGTAATGGTGAGGGGCCAACATTAATTGAAGCGGTTACATATCGGGTTGGACCACATACAACATCTGATGATCCGACTAGATACCGTGAAGATAGTACTGCCAAAGAATGGCGAACAAAGAGGGATCCTGTCTTTTTATTTAAGAATTTTTTACTTAAACAAGGGATTTGGACCGAGGAAGAGGATATTGAAATTGTGGAAAGACTGAAGAATGAGATAAATGAGGCCGTTAAAGAAGCTGAAATCACAGCTAAAACCAAACTAACTGATATTTTTGATCATGTCTATGAAACACCAATACCAGATTTAGTTTTACAAAAAGAGGAAATAAATAAAAGGCAACTTATTCATAAATAAGGGGGGATTGTAATGGCGCTTAAGACAATCGTTCAGGCTGTTAACGAAGCAATGGATCATGCTTTAGAACAGGATTCAAATGTGATGGTATTAGGCCTTGATGTGGGAACAAATGGAGGAGTATTTAGAGCAACGGAAAAACTGCAAGAAAAGTATGGTGAGCATCGGGTTGTAGATACACCATTAGCAGAATCAGGTATGGTTGGTTCAGCAATTGGCCTTGCAGCAAACGGAATGAAACCAATTGTAGAGTTACAGTTTATGGGTTTCATATATTCTGCAATGGATCAGCTGTGCTCACAGGCAGCGAGAGTCCGTTTCCGTACTGGAGGAAGGTTCACAACACCAATGGTCATAAGGGGACCTTTTGGAGGAGGAGTTCATGCTTTGGAACTTCATTGTGATAGCTATGAATCTTTCTTTACACACACACCAGGTTTAAAAGTCGTTATTCCAAGTAGCCCTTATGATGCAAAAGGTTTGCTTTTATCAGCGATTAACGATCCAGATCCAGTCGTCTTTTTTGAACCTATGAAAATTTACCGTTCTGTCAAAGAAGAAGTTCCAGATGAGCCATACACAGTACCACTAGGAAAAGCGAAGGTTGTACGAGAGGGAGAAGATGTAACAATCATCAGCTGGGGAGCACCAGTACATATAGCAAAAAAGACAGCTGAAAAATTAGAGAATGAGAAAGGTTTATCAGTTGAGGTTATTGATTTAAGAACTTTAGTACCATTTGACACAGAAACGGTCATTAACTCAGTGAGGAAAACAGGAAGAGTAATTGTCATGCATGAAGCTGTTAAAACAAGTGGTTTTGGGGCCGAAGTAGCCTCCAGAATAATGGAGGAAGCATTCATGTATTTGGAAAGTCCAGTTGAAAGGGTCACTGGTTTCGATACTCCATATCCATTTCCACAGGTGGAACATGAATGGATGCCGAATGAAGAAAGGCTCTTGAATGCTGTTGATAAAGTATTAAATTATTAAATTTTTGGAGGTGATAAAATGATTTTTGAATTTAAATTACCTGATGTGGGGGAAGGAATTGCAGAGGGAGAAATTGTTAAATGGTTTGTAACGAAGGGAAAAACAATTCAGGAGGATGAACCAATTGCGGAGGTGCAGACAGATAAAGCCTTGATAGAAATTACATCACCTGTAAGTGGAAAGGTACGGGAAATCTTCTACCAAGAAGGTGAAGTTGCTGAGGTTGAATCTGTAATTATTAGCTTTGATATTCATGATAAACAGTCTTTAATTGATACCAACAATGAATCTATTACTATAAAT
>NZ_JBALOX010000171.1:0-3187 GCF_036965165.1 Bacillus sp. JJ1521
CGCGATCGGATGTGACCCATAGTTGTCTATGAGTTTCCAAGTTGTGGTTGTTAAACTACCTTTTGCGTTTCTTTGTACTAGTAGTGAACCACCCGCTTGGCCAATCCATCCTTGAAAGTATCCAGACACAATCTTACTGTTTTCTGTAATATTTTCATTTCCGAACATGTAGACAACACGCCCCATTGTCCCACCTAATTTATTATAATTGCTGAATGGAATGATATATTCCGGGAATAGATTTTCAAACTCCCAACCCATTTCGTAATTAAGAGGGATTGATTCAAAATAGGTCTTGTCTACATAATTAAAGGATGATGTTCTATCCCAACTTTCGCCTTGGGCTAACTGGCGGAAGGTAAATTGCCCCTTATCTAGAAGACGGTCTCCATCCTCTGCTAAGAACAACACTCTACCACCCAAACGATAGTACTCAAGTACATCTTTATCTAAAAATGAAGTAATAACAACTTCTGCATTTTCAAAGCTGTCAGCGATTTGCATTCCATTTGATCCCAAATGCGATACAAACCCTTCACCCATCTTATATGGGAATACAGTAAACTCAAGAGCCTTATTAACCGGTGAAATCGTAAATTCCTCTTCATTCTTTGCTACAACTTTATTCTCAATCTGTAAGCTCACTTGGATTGTAACAGCTTCTGATTGATCAAGCTTTGGAGTTGTAAATTGAATTGCATTTGGTAATTTCACAAAAGGCTTTCTACCTTCATCTATTTCAATCAAACCCGATAGATTGGTATTTGTGATTTCCCACTTGATAACTCCCTTTAATTCTTTCAAATCATGATTCGAAAGAATAATATCCCATGATTGTTCGATTCCACACCATTGATTTCGTTCGACTCCATCGACCATGACAACAAGGCTACCATTGAAATCTCCTGCGTGCTCAAAGCCTTCCTTCATTTCTCGAGTGTAATCTAGCCAACCATTAGTTTCCCATTCTACATCGGTGAATTCTGTAATTACATATCCATTAATTTCCGGTCGTTTCCGCATTTCCTCTATAAGATTTTTTACCGAACGATACATTCTACGTTGAGAATAATGTGATAGATTTTCAAGATCACCGAATATCCGATCCAGTTGGTATTTATCAAATTTATCAAATGCATTTAAAGGTCTTTTAAAATCTTTTCGATGGGTATCATCGCCTAGATTCTCGAACCAAGAAGGCTCTCCTTTGTAATAATCGATTAATTTTTGAACACTAGGCAGCCCCCATACACCAAATTCCGAAACTATGATAGGTTCTCCATTTGATTCATATCCTTTTACAAAGTTTTTAGTAGGATTTCCAATCAAATAATCATCGATGTCTAATTTCCAATCCTTGTCTTGTTCTGGTGTCACAAAATATCTGTGATGGTCATTTATATCCGTTTTTACATGGGTCCATCCGGAATTATCACAAATCAAACGAGTTGGATCAAGTAACTTTATGTCATCAAACATATTCACGACATATTCTTGTTTCTCAACATCATTTGCTAAATCCCACTCAAGACCCCATTCTTCATTATACAGTGACCATATGATGATAGATGGGTGATTAAAGTCCCTCTCAATCATCGTTACTAATTCACTGTAAAATCGATTCCTACTCTGCTCAGACCATTTTATATAGTTAGGTGGCTCTGCCCAGATGAGCATTCCCATTCGATCCGCCCAATATAAATATTGTGGGATTTCTACTTTAATATGTTTACGTAACAGATTGAATCCCATTTCTTTGGCAAGCTTGATTTCATTTTGAATCCATTCATCAGATGGAGCTGTATAAATCGTATGTGGATAATAGGCTTGATCTAAAGCACCCCTAACAAATAACGGTTGATTATTTAATAGTAGCTGACCATTACTATATTCAATCTTTCTCATACCAAAGTATGTTTGATACTCATCTAGTAAGTTTCCAGTTGCAGCATCGTAAACTTGTACAATCATATCATACAAATGGGGATTCTCTGGTGACCATAAAACGGCATTTGCAAGACTAATTTTTTCTGATGCTTTACCATGATGAATAATACCACTTACTTCAGTTACATTTTCTTTTTCCATATGGTTTGCAATGGTATATCTCACCGTTACTCTATCTTGATAATCACCTGCTAATTGTACATTCGCCACAACAGTGCTGTCTTCAATAGAAGGAATAACATGGACATTTTTTATATAGCAATTCGTTCTGGATTCTATAAATACACCCTGCCATATTCCGCTCACCCTAGTATACCAACTACCCTGCTTACCAATCGGAATTTCTGCGTTATCTTGCGGATCATAAACCCGTACAGTAAGACTATTTTTTTCATTTACCTTGATTGATTCCGTTATATCAAACCCAAAAGGTGTAAAACCACCCTCATGCTCACCAATGTATCTGTCATTAATCCAAACCCTCGCTTGGAAATCAACTGCTTCAAAACAAAGGAAGATTTTTTTTTCGTTTTCAATATTGTCTAAAGTAAATTCCTTTTCATACCAAGCGGTCCCACAGTAATTCACATATTCTTCTTCCCTTTGCCAAATATGTGGAACTTCAACTTTAATAGCTTCTGGTAATCCAGTGGTATGCCAACTTTCTATCTCTCCTTGATCTTTAGGGTCAATTTGAAAGCCCCAAACACCATTTAAGTTTAATTTCTCTCTCATTTTACTTCCCCCATTATTTTATTCCCGTCATTGATATTCCCTTGATGATATGTCGCTGGAACAATAAGAACACTAACAATGCTGGGATACTCGCTAAGACGTTTGAAGCCATTGGTACTGCTAAGTCAGTTGCAAAAATACTTTGGAAAGTAGGTATACCTACTGGCAAAGTCATCATTTTTGTTTCCTGCGCTACCAATAATGGCCACAATAAATTATTCCATGATTGAACAAAAATAAAGATACTCACTGCCGCCATCGAACTTTTTGAAAGTGGTACAACAATTTTCCACCAAATTGTAAAGATACCAGCACCATCAATTTTAGCTGCTTCGAATAATTCATTCGGAATACCGTCAATAAATTGTTTTAGAATTAAAAATGCTAGCGGAAGCATCATACCTGGCCAAATAAGCGCTTTATAACTGTTCACCCACCCAAGGTCAACGATCATATTAAATAATGGAACAACAATTGATTCCATCGGTACCATCAATCCAGCCAG
>NZ_JBALOX010000171.1:3247-6069 GCF_036965165.1 Bacillus sp. JJ1521
GTTTGAACAATTCCTACATAAACGCTATTAAATGTCCATCTCATCATCATCGCTGATTCACCAGGTTCTAGTACCTTTCGAAAGCTATCCAACGTGTACGGTGGTGCAAAAAGTTCGAATAGCACGGTTACTGTTGAGCCTGGCGTTTTAAAAGAAGATATTACCATCCACAATAGTGGAATGGTCATAAATATAGCCAATGAATAACCGAATACGTAAGCCCAAAACTTTGCTTTAGTCCTTTTTTCTTTTCTTTTCATCTGATATACCTCCCTGCTTCAATCTTATTTTTTGCTAGACATCAGCTTGTACTGTAGTAAAGAGACCAATGAAATGATTACAAACAATACGAATGATACTGCTGATGCATACCCCATATCCCATTGTCGAAATGCGATATCATAAATGTAATGTACAAGTGGTGTCGTTGATGTGCCTGGTCCACCTTGGGTAATAAGGTATGTTTGTCCAAAAAGTTTAAATGAAGCAATTGTTTGAAGTAGAACAACTAAAGTTGTGACTCCACGCAAAGAAGGTAATGTAATATAGCGAAACTTTGCCCAACCACTAGCGCCATCAATTTCGGCAGCTTCATATATGTCGTCCGGTATCTCTTGAAGGCCAGCCAGAAATAGTACCATATTAAATCCTACAGTCCACCAAAGTGTAGCTAGAAGGATGGATAACCATCCCATCCCCCAGCTCCCAAACCATGAAATCTCATTCGTAATACCGATTAAACGTAAGGTTTCTGATAATAATCCAGTCCGAGACTGTAAAATAAATACCCAAACACTACCTACAACAGAGACCGAGAGCATATACGGCATGAAAAATGCACTTCTTAATAACGTTGTACCCTTCAGTTTACTATTTACTAGCAAAGCCATCGCAAGCCCCAGAATGACAATAGTTGGCGTTGAAATTAAAATAAAAAATAGTGTATTACCTAAAGAAGCCCAAAAGCTCCCATCGGTTAGCATATAACGATAATTTTCTATTCCTGCAAAACTACCTTCTACTCCGTAAGAACCCGTTGTCAAACTTAGGAGAAATCCCTTTACGATGGGATAAATCCAAAACCATAGATACAGAATCATAAAGGGAGCAAGTAAGAGTAATGCTGCCATATAATTTTTAAAACTGTGTTTTCTATTTTCCCTTTTTGTTGTAACAATCTGACTCCTTCCACTAGATACTGTCGCCGCTTGTTTCAATGCTCTCACTCCTTAAAAAATACACTTCTAATCTATTTACTGTCTTTCATTTAATAGCTTACTTATTTACTAGTTTTTCAGCTTTCTCTTGTGCCTGTTTTAATCCCTCTTCAATTGTTAAGTTGCCATAGTTAATTTCTACAAGGGATTTTTGAACAGCCTCATTTACAGAAGTAAGCACTGGAGAATCTGGCATATAATTTACGATTTTCATTACATCTGCATAGTCCGAACGGAATTCAAGTGCCTTGTATTCCTTTGTTTCTTGTACAGATGGTTTTGCAGGAACATGACCCGCTTTTGCCCACATTGCACCGTTTTCTGCTAACCAATCCGCAAATTTAACTGCTGCAATTTGCTTTTCCTTATTATCTTGCTTTGGAACGATTAACGTATGTGAATCACCCCATGCAGCCGGTTGATTAAATAATTGAGGAAATGATACTGCAGCGAAATCCAGTGATTCATTAGATTCAAAGTTACCTGTTGCCCATACCCCGGTAAAAGTAATAGCAGCTTTTTCGGTTTTGAAAATATCGTAGCTATTTACACCGATATCAGCTGGAATTAGATCTTCATTTAACCAAGTTTGCATTAACTCCATTGCTTTTTTACTTTCAGGTGTATCAATAGTAGGTTTTCCATCCTTAAAGTACGTACCACCTTGTTGTTGAACTAAAGCGTACCAAATCCAAAAAGTAAATACATTATTGCTTCCTATTACCATTGGTGATACATCACTTGGAAGTTTAGCTTTTAAAGTTGTTAACATTTCTGTGAACCCTTCAGCACCTGGATCCATTTTAATTGTTCCATCTTCGTTTAATAGACCAGCATCCCCAAGGTATTTTTTGTTGTAGTACATAATAACCGCATGTGAATCTAATGGAACTGCATAATGTTTTCCATCCCGAATTACAGCTTCTACTTGTTTTTCCCCATATGTAGACCAATCAAGTCCAGCCTCGGATGCGAGCTCATCAAGTACTTCTACTTTTCCTGTCGGTAATAGCTCTGAAAAACGAGAAACGTGAGCAACTGCAACATCTGGAGCTGAGTTCGACACAAGAGCAGTTTTTAGCTTTGTATAATAATTTTCCGATTTATTATTCATAAACTGAACTTTAACTTTTTCTTGTGATTCGTTGAATTTTTTAACCATCGCCTCCATAAATTCACCATCGGATCCACTGAATGGTACCCAATATGTTAATTCAGTAACACCTTTACTCTCTGTTTGCTTATCTCCATTCGAGCTTCCACTAGAACATCCAGCGAGAATGACCATTAAAACGATGCAAATTACTAGTAACTTTTTAAACATTTTCATTACTTTTCCCCCTTCAATTTGAACTATTTTCTATTAGATCATCCAAAAACAAAAACGCTTACAAAAATATGATAAATAAAATAAAATTTTATTTTTTTACATTTCCACTCCTTTCCTCTTTTCAACATATTGTTATGGTTTGGTACCCTACTTTCCAATCCATATTATTCTGAAAATAAATATAACATAGTTTATTGTTTTAGTTCAATGTTTTTTATAATAATAAATATTGTAATGGAACAATATTTATTATTATAAAAAAGCCTGTGTTATTT
>NZ_JBALOX010000172.1:0-11249 GCF_036965165.1 Bacillus sp. JJ1521
TGATTATTATCTTTTGTAGCCATAATTTCATGATAGGTATCCAAACAAAATTTTTTATAAGGTGAGTCAGGCAGATGGTCAAATAAATCAACTGCTTTTTTTGCTGCTAACAATGCTTCATCCATTTTTTCAAGCTCAACAAGGCAAAGCGCAATAAAGGTGTCTTTCAAATAAAACTGTGATAAGTCGAACGGATGACGGTGATAGTCAGGGACCTCAACTTGATTTAAATAATCAATTGCTTCTTTATATCGACCAAGTCCTCGTAATGCCTTTCCTTTTTCTAGATAAAACCATTCCTTAAATTGTTGTTGATGAAATTCTGGATTCGCTAAATACTGATCAACAATTTCAAGGGCTGTACTGTAATCATGTTTTACAGAAGTAAGGGATTCAATGTAAAAGAGCTGTGAAGTAATCTTAGACATTTTATCATCCGAAAATTCAGCATACAGCTTTAACTTATTTAAATAATGTTCATGTAATTCAAGGTCATCAGCCATCATCGAATAGGCAGCAGCAAGCCTATATAAATCATCAATTAAATAAAAGATTTTATTTTTTTGTGAAAAGGAAATCGCTTCATCCATGACATGCTTAGCCGATTCAATATCACCTACTGCAAAGTAAAGAACGGCTTCCTGATAATCAAGGTCTAATCTTGAAACAGGATCGATAAAAACATGCTTTTTCTCAATCTCCTTACGTTCGTGGAGGATTGTAGCTAGTGAATCCTCATATTGATAGTCCATGAAATGAACGAGTCCGCGAAAGACGGCGATACTTGTCCTTTTGGGCGTGACATTCATTTGGTCGTAAAGGTGTGCAGCCTGCTCAAGTGGTTGTCTCCAATCCCTTTGTTTTTCCCAATAAAGACTATAACCATATAACTCCAGCAATCGTGCAGCCACATAACCTTGATTTAATTGAGGAACAAACGGTTCAATTAGTGTAATAAGATTTTTATATTTATCGGGATAATCTTCTCGATCAATAACATATATTTTTTCCGCTTGATCTAATATGTCTTGCAATTCATCGAAATTCACTTCATTTAAAAGCTGTGATAACTCAATTTCAAGTCTTTCTGCAATATAGGTTAAACTCTCCATTGAAGGATTTGCTTTATTATTTTCAATAAGGCTCAGCATGCCTTTCGTCAGTTTCGTTCCTGCAAGCTCTTCTAATGTTAATTTCTTTTGTTTGCGTAATTTCCGTATGCGTTCACCAAGCATGAGAAATAGGCACTCTCCCTATTTAATATATTTTGTTTAATTATATTAAACTTTTTGTTGAAAAGAAAGTATAATGATGATATGATTTGTTTAATCAAATTAAACTTTTCCGTAATGGAGGAATTTTCATGAATGAAGAACAAAAGCTTAAAAAGGCAACGTATCATTTATTTACATTCACAATCAGTAAAATCATTTCCTCATTTGGCGCACAAGTATACGCATTTGCAATTAGTTTCTATATACTGCAATTAACAGGGTCAGCAACAAGCTTTGCAACAAATCTGATTTGTAATCTATTGCCGAGAGCACTTGTCGCACCGCTTGCTGGTTATGCGGCGGACAAATTTTCTCGAAAAAAAATCGTGATTATTTCACAGCTTGTAACAACATTAGCAATTGTTGGGCTCCTAATTGTAAGTATGTCCTATGGCTTATCATTGATTGCAATTTACACAACAACGGTTGTACTATCTCTCGCAAGTTCATTTACTAGTGTTACCTTTACATCATCGGTAACTGGTTTGGTTGATGAAAAACGCATACAAAGAGCAATGTCTCTAAATCAAATTTCAATGTCATTTGCAGCAATTGGTAGTCCAGCAGTAGGCGGACTATTATATGGAACTGTATCGATGGAAGTGTTTTTAGGAATGTATATCGTTGCTTCAGTTCTTGCTGTTATCCTTGAATCTACAATGAATTTCAACCTATTCGCAAAACGCAAGGAGAAAGAAGCACAAGATCAAGCAGAAACAATGTGGCAGAGTATTAAAGCAGGAATCAGCTATTTGAAAACGAAACAGGTTCTTATGATCATGATCTGGATCTCATTAATCATTAATTTTTTGTTTGGAGCATTTGAGGTTGGTTTCTCATTCATCTTAATTGAAAAATTAAAGATGGCTTCACAACATTTCGGCTTCACACAAGGAGCGTTTGCAATTGGAATGCTGTTATTCTCGATTTACTTCTCGATTCGAAAAGAAGTCAAGTTTCCATTTCTCGTTTCAAAGCGAGGAATCATTGGTTTAGGCGTAATCATGGGTGCAATGGCTGTTCCATTAATGATTTCATTATCCTATTGGTCCGTATTTGCGTACTATTTTATAGCAATGTTTACGTTTGGTGCCACGATCATCGTTGTCAACACACCACTTCAAGTGATGATGCAAAAAATGATTGACGATGATTTCAAAGGGCGGGTGTTCTCGATTTTGGAATCAATGGCCGTTGCTTTAATGCCACTTGGCATGATTATTTTTGGATATTTGTACGACAAGTTACCAGGTCAATATATTCTTATCACTTCAGCTATTGTCTTAATCGGAGTAGTATTAGTACTAGCAAGACCAAGTGTTGTTCGAACTGCACATCCAGAATTAACGGAGAAGAAATCCGTCGTTGAAAAAACTAGCACTGCAATATAAAGCTTCGGGCAAATCTTTGTATGGAGCAAATTAGAAATGGTGTGTCAAAACTGACAATAGTTTTGATTCGCCATTTTTTGTTTTAGGGTGATTAGTGACTTTAAAGAAGGTTCCACCTGAGATCACACATCGTAATTAAGTAAGAGAATCAGTGTTTCTGGCAGTAGTGATGTAGACTAAAAAGCGGACACGGTTAAATGGACAGGCGTAGCGGAAAATGTCATTAGTGTGTCCCGATGTAAGGTTGATTCGGACAACGCAGGCTGTAAATGTCGGGATCGAGTCCAAATGTAGAGTCAGGGTATTATGAACATTATTGTTGTGAACAAAATATGACAATGTGTCATTTTTATTTGACTTGTGACATCTTGTCATTTAAAATTTAACTAGTGAGGTGACACAATGTCATGTTAAATAATGAAACTAAAAATAAACTAACGAAACCGAAACTACGAAAGCTTGTGAAAAAGCTTCAACAGCTAGGTGTCAAAGCTTCTATCATCAAGAAACCACTAACTATACATTAGGGAGACGAATTATGTCTATAGCAAATAGAATGGATCAGATAAATGATATGAAAGTGGAGCTTATCCGATTTATGATGTCTTATAAGTTTGCGCTTGAAGAAATGATGACAAAAATCAATATTCTAAAGCAGGAGTTTCAATATATACACGAATACAACCCAATTGAACATGTATCATCGCGAGTAAAATCACCGGAAAGTATATTAAAAAAAGTCAACCGCAAAGGATACGAATTTTCGATTGGGTCCATCAAAAACAATATCCGTGATATTGCGGGAATTCGCATCGTTTGTTCATACATTTCCGATATTTATAGAATTAGTGAAATGCTGCAACAACAAAAGGACGTGACTGTCATTGAGTGTAAGGATTATATTAAAAATCCAAAGCAGAACGGGTATCAAAGCTTGCACTTAATTGTACAAATCCCCATTTTTATGTCCGACCGCGAAGACCATGTCTTTGTTGAAATTCAAATTCGAACCATCGCAATGGATTTCTGGGCAAGCTTGGAACACAAAATATACTATAAATACAATAAAGAAATCCCTCAGCATATGAAGGATGAATTAAAAGAAGCAGCCATTACGGCATCACAATTAGATAAAAAAATGGAGAAGCTTCAAAAAGAAATGAACCAATTAAAAGAATCAGCAAAAGCGGAAAATATCTTTGAAAATGGAGAACAATTCCGTTTACCATCCGACTTACTATCGTTTATCAATCAGTAGGTAAAAGGGGGACAAGTGGATATGCCAAAACTAACATTTTTTAATTTACCTGAGGATAAAAAACACACATTAATTGAAGCGGCGAGAAAGGAATTTTCCAGTGTTCCTTTGTCTGACGCTTCGATTTCCAATATCATCAAATCTGCTGGAATCCCACGTGGCAGCTTTTATCAATATTTTGAGGACAAGGAGGATGCCTTTTTCTTTTTATTAGGTGAGTTTGCGAAAGAAAAGAAAGCAGCGTTCCTTTCTATGCTCGAAAAGTATGAGGGCGATTTATTTGCAACATTTATCGATTTTTTCGAGTTGTTTTTACATGAAGAAGAAAACCTGACGTTTTTTAAAAATGCATTGTTAAATATGACCCATAAAATTGAACGTACCTTTGACAGAATGACGAGTGAACATGAAATTAACGAAAATTTTAAAATGCATTGCTCTCGAATTGACATAGGCAAAATGAATGTCTCAGATGAGGTGGAGTTATTTCATGCTTTGCAAATCATTACATCGGTTATGTTACGCAATTTAATCTATGCATTTGCACATGATTTACCCCGTGATACTGCAATGAACAATTTTATGACCGAAATGAATTTGTTGAAAAAAGGACTTGTCCGGTAGCACACAATTTGTGTCCTGCCGGATATTTTATTTTTCGAGCCTTTTTTCAATCGGAATGAAGTATAATAGAATGCATTAACTTATTCAGCAAACGTTTTCTACTTCTGCTGAATTAAGTTAAAGCCTCCGGCGGATGCCACAGATTTTCAAAGGAAGTTTTTCGAGCGGTAAGACCAAAGACTAAGAACGCCACATCCTGTGGCAACGTCTTTTGACCCACTTCCTGTTGGACTAAAATCTGGGCGCAAATACGCCATGGCAAATTTGATTGAATACAGATTGGATGGGTGTGTGTGCAGAAAACTTATTTATACGGCATTTTGTTATTTGTGATGGCTGCCTGGGGGTTAAATATTGTCGCTATTAAAATATTGGTTGAAAACTTTCCTCCATTTACCATTACTGGTCTACGAATTCTTGCTGCAGGGCTTGTGATATTTGTCTTTTTGTATTTGAAGAAAGATCTTCAAAAAATGAACCTGCAGGAGTTCGGCTATGTATCACTAAGTGCATTAACAGGAATTTTTGCCCACCAAGCATTACTATCCATCGGCTTGGTTAATACAAGTGCCACGAACGGCGCATCCATTCTCGCCTTAATACCGCTTGTCACCAATATATTAGCGGTACTCTTTCTAAGAGCTAAAATGACGTTATTAAAAATGTGTGGGGTCCTTTTGGGATTAACTGGTATTTACTTTATTTTGGTTCTCGGTGGCGGCTCTTTTACGACGCTTTCAATTGGAGATTTATATGTGTTTTTATCAGTTATAGCCCAAGGGCTAAGCTTTATTTTTATTCGAAAAGCTTCTTATACATTAGACCCCAAAACGATTACAGGTTACGCATTGTTAATGGGGGCCGGATTTATGGTCATGTTAAGCTTTGCTATAGAGGGTCAATCCATCCATAAGTTGGGAGCTGCGCCATCATATGTGTGGGTGATTTTCATTGCATCCGCTATTATCTCCACTGGAATCGGAAACCTGTGCTATAACTTTGCCATTTCGCAGCTAGGAGCAGGTGAAACTGCCATTTTCCTAAATCTCTCGCCATTCTTTTCATTAGTAGGATCGGTTTTATTTTTAAATGAAGCATTCAAATGGATTCAGTTAGTTGGATTTATATTAATTGTTATTGGTGTTTTATTAGGAACTGAATTATTTGAACGAAAACCGCGGATTGAAAAGCAAGTCGGGGTTTCAGTGTCGAAATAGATGATAAGGGTCAGCTCTTTTGCCGGAGCTGGCCTTTCCTTTCGGTGTAGGGCACAATTATCTAAAGATTTACACAAAACGAAAAAAGTGAGCTAAAATTAAAGAATAGTACCTAATTTAAAGGAGTGAGATACATATGGATTTAAACCTAAACGAAAAAACAGCCATTGTTGTGGCATCTAGTCAAGGACTCGGTAAAGCAATCGCGACCCAGCTTGTAAAAGAAGGAGCTAATGTCATGCTCGCAAGCCGTAACGAGGAGAAATTAAAAGCGGTCCAAGCGGAACTTTCGGTATTCAATAAAGGCAAGGTTTCTTACATTCAAACCGATATCACCAAAAAAGAAGACATTGAAGCTCTAATAAAACAAACAGTAGATACGTTTGGAACAATTGATATTTTGGTTAACAATGCAGGAGGTCCTCCGGCAGGAACATTTGAACAGTTAGATGATGAGGCGTGGCAGGGGGCGTTTGAATTAAATCTATTAAGTTATATTCGAATGATTCGTGGAGCTCTACCTTATATGCAGAAAAATGGTGGAAAAATCATCAATATTGCATCCTCCTCCATTAAAATGCCTCTTCCAGGTTTGATTCTTTCTAATACTTTTCGCCTAGGAATTGTCGGATTATCGAAAACATTAGCCGACGAATTAGCACCACATAATATACTTATCAATACAGTGGCACCTGGAAGAATTGCAACAGACCGGGTGGCTCATTTGGATCAAGTGAATGCAGAGAAACTTGGCAAGCCGATTGAAGAAGTTGAAGAGATGTTCAAAGAAACAATCCCATTAAAACGCTATGGCACACCTGAAGAATTCGCAAACTTTGTTACATTTTTAGTATCAAATGCCAATACTTATATGACCGGACAAGCCTATTTGGTAGACGGTGGAATGGTGAAGGCCATCTAAAAAACGAAGCCTGTTCCCAATAAAAAAGGGGACAGGTTTTTTCTATATATAAATCTAGTAACTGTGGGCACAAATCTGGCTGTCGAGACGCAGATAACGAAGCAAATTTTCCTGGTGAAACGGAAAAAAAATATATCGACACAAATAATCATAACAAAAGGCATAGTCCAAAAAGAGTAGGTGGATTTGCTTGGATTTTGTCGAATTGGTAGATAAGTATGAATTTAATAAACAATCAGAAAGTATGATTTACGAGATTTTTTTGGAGTGCTATTCTATTAACATTAAAGTATACTAATATATTTTGCTAGAAACGATTACTATACTTTAATTTGAAAGGGGTTACATCATGGGGAAGGGGGACAGATGTCGAATACGATTAATGATCATTTTGAAAGAGAAAGGAAGAGTATGATGGCGAAATAGTCCAAATGGAAAAAGATTACGATTGTAGTATTAGCTGCATTATTATTCATTCCACTTGTCATTCCTCAGGTGAGTGCAAAAGGGAATGATGGCGGAAAGAAGAATGAAATTAGTAAAGAAGTAGAAGCACGAGCAAAAGAAATTTTAACAGTAGATGGCAAAGAATTTAAAGACTTAAATGGGAATGGGCAACTAGATACATATGAAGACTGGAGATTACCAGTAGAAAAAAGGGTAGAGGATTTACTAGAGCAAATGACTGTTGAAGAAAAAGCGGGACTAATGCTAATATCCTCACAGTTCATGCAAGGCGGTGGCTTTGGAGCAGTTAAATGCCCAGCGGAAGAAGGTACCCTTCTTTGTGAAACAGATACATGGAGTGAAACAAATATGTGGGCACAGCCTGGTGACCCGAATTATTATTTTGATGAGCCAGTTTTAGATGCGTCTGGAGCGACTAAAGGTATTCTTGAGCGAAACTTACGCTACTTCATCATTCGTGATAATCCACAGGCGGATGTTTTAGCAAAATGGACGAACGAATTACAGGAACTAGCTGAAAGCTCAAGATTGGGAATTCCAGTCGTGATGACATCTAACCCGCGTAACCATATTAACAATAACTTAGCATTTGGGTTTGCGGAAGCAAGTGGAGTATTTTCTGTATGGCCAGGCGAACTTGGTTTAGCAGCTACAAGAGATGCCAAGTTGGTCAAGCAATTCGGTCAAATTGCTGCAAAAGAGTGGAGAGCTTCAGGAATCCAAAAGGGTTATATGTATATGGCTGATATCATTACAGACCCAATCTGGGGTAGAACAAATGGAACATTTGGTGAACATCCAGAGCTTGCGGCAGATATGATTTATGCGATTGTTAAAGGCTTCCAAGGGGATAAATTAAGTTCAAGTAGTGTTTCTTTAACGACGAAGCATTTCCCAGGTGGCGGTGCACGTGATGATGGGAAGGATCCCCATTACTTAGACGGGAATTTTAACCCATATCCAACAGAGGGAAGCTTACTTAAGTACCATATCCCTCCGTTCAAAGCTGCTATTGAAGCAGGTACGACATCAATCATGCCTTACTATGCGTACCCAAGCAATGAACATAGCGCACCGGATCAACTTGGCACTGGTGAGCCGTTTGAAGAAGTTGGTTTTTCATATAATAAAGCGATTATTGGCGATCTATTACGTGACCAACTAGGTTTCAAAGGCTATGTGAACACGGATACGGGTATTACAACTGCACAGGCATGGGGTGTTGAAGATTTAACACGTGCCGAAAGAGTTGCTTATGCATTAAAAGCAGGAGTTAATATTTTCTCTGGTGAAGCTGATCCAAAATATATAATTGATGCAATCGCGGCTGAACCAGAATTAATCGAATTTGTGGATGATTCGGTTGAATTTTTACTAACAGAAATGATGCAGTTAGGATTGTTTGAAGATCCTTATGTGGATCCTGCAAATGCCGTTAAGGTTGCATCTAATCCTGAATCTCAAAAAATTGCAGATGAAGCACATCGTAAATCAATTGTTCTATTACGTAATGATGAAAAACTACTTCCAATAAATAATGGCCAAATCAAGAAAGTTAAGCTTTATGTGGAAGTATTCACAAAAACGAATGCAGACGGTAGCACAAAAGCGTTAAGAGAAAAGATTGCAAACTATGATAAATCGATTCAGGTTGTCGATAATCTAGAGGATGCAACACATGCTTTAGTCTGGGTACATCCAAGCACTACAACAGCAGATCCGTCCATTAAATTGGGACCTGAAACAGGAATCCCGAATGTTGATCGAATTGTTGATATTCAAAAAACAGTGCCTACAATTACTGCGATTAACATGACAAACCCATGGTTAATCGATAAAATTGAACCAAATGCAGCGGCTGTTATCAGTACATTTGGAGTAAAGGCTGAAGCATTAGTTGATGTGATTCGCGGTAAGTTTAATCCAACAGGAAAGCTTCCGTTCACAATCCCTGCTAACGAAGAGGCAGTAGCGAATGAAAATGGGGATATTCCTGGATATGAAGAAGACCCATCTTATGTGTATAAAAACAAAGTTGGTCAAGAATACTGGTTTGGATTTGGACTTTCCTACAATCAAGGAAAAGCACCAGACCATGCCAAAGAAACAGGTAAACCTGCACATGCAGATGAAACAGGTAAACCAGACCATGCTGGGAAGAAAAACTAAATACATGTATGAAAAGAGGACTGGCGACAGTCCTCTTTTGTAATAAAGTATTCTTTTTTAGTTTCTGTCAAGCAATGATGACCCTGAAATTCCTGGTTCTGTCATTTCGTAAGGGTTCAAAATTAGATCCAATTCTTCTTCGGTTAACACATCATACTGTAAGCAAAGTTCACGCACTTGTTTACCATTTAAAATGGCTTCTCNNGTGCTGCGACTTCATAACCGATATGTGGATTGACAGCGGTGATAATTCCAACACTTTTTTCTACATATTCCTTCATACGCTCTTCATTTGCTTTGATTCCTGATAGACAGTAGTCAGTAAATGCTTTGAATGCGTTATTCATAATGGTAAGTGATTGTAACAAGTTGAATGCTAACACTGGTTCCATCACATTTAACTCTAATTGACCAGCCTCGGTAGCTAAGCTAATTGTATGATCATTTCCGATAACTTGGAATGCTACTTGGTTGATCATTTCAGGCATAACAGGGTTTACTTTTCCTGGCATTATGGATGAACCTGGTTGTCTTGCCGGTAAAATGATTTCCCCAAGACCTGCACGAGGTCCTGAGGCCATTAACCGTAAATCATTTGCGATTTTTGACATATTGGTCATACATATTTTTAATGCAGCTGAAACTTCAGCATATGCATCAATATTTTGGGTAGCATCGACTAGATGTTCAGCACCAACTAAAGGAAGCCCACTAATTTCCGCTAAATAGTTGACGACATTTTTGATATATCCTGGTTCAGCATTTAGCCCAGTACCAACGGCAGTTGCCCCCATATTTACTTCATACAAATGCTGGCGGGATTGCTGGATGCGCTTTATATCACGTTCTAAAACTCGACCATATGCAGCGAACTCTTGTCCAAGTCGAATAGGTACCGCATCCTGGAGATGGGTTCTACCCATCTTAATGATATGGTCAAATTCTTTTGCTTTTTCCTGAAAAACATCCTTCATATGCTCCATTGAGTGAACTAATTTCTCAATTAATTTAAGAGTGGCGATATGAAGTGCTGTTGGAAACGCATCATTCGTAGATTGAGACATATTCACCTGGCTGTTTGGACTTAACTCAGTATAATTTCCTTTTTCAAAACCAAGTATCTCAAGTGCACGATTAGCAATGACTTCATTTGCATTCATATTGATAGATGTACCTGCTCCACCTTGGATAGGGTCTACGATAAATTGGTCATGCATTTTTCCGTTAATAATTTCATCTGCTGCTTGAACAATTGGATTGCCTAAGCCTTCATATAAATGCTTCACATCCATGTTTGCCAGCGCCGCAGCTTTCTTAACGATTGCTAAAGCAATAATTAATTCCTCATGGATTCGGTAACCGGTGATCGGGAAATTTTCAACGGCTCGTATCGTCTGGACGCCATAATAGGCATTAACGGGAACCTCTTTTTCTCCTAGAAAATCTTTTTCGATACGAAATTGGCACATGAATTTCTCACCCTTATTTATATTTTAGTAATCTAAGACTCTTTTAAATAATGAAATCTGCAGGTGTGCAAGGAAGTGAAAGCGCACCCACACCACCCATTATAAGACGAGCATGCATGAACTACAATGAAAAACTTAGAATTGCAATAATGTCAGAATTATTGATGAAAAGGTTCGTTCATGTCTGGACTAAATGATAAAAAAACTGAATAATATGATACAAAGTATTCCGAAACTTTTCTCAATCTCATTCGTAAGCAATAGTATCAGCAGTTTGGGGAAGGGGGGATGAACAATGGTACGACACATGACATTTGCGCTTCTGATTACTGCCGTTGAGGTAGCAGTCTTGTTTGGGATTTCCCTTTATTTAGACGCAAATTTGTTAACTACCATGTTTTTCGGCTCTTGTTTCTTTATCCTAGTCGCATTCCTTATGGGCTCCTCAGGCGATGTT